>NZ_JACBIU010000072.1:0-512 GCF_013839555.1 Nocardia sp. GTS18
CCCGAAGCCGGTGGCCTAACCCCTTGTGGGAGGGAGCCGTCGAAGGTGGGATCGGCGATTGGGACGAAGTCGTAACAAGGTAGCCGTACCGGAAGGTGCGGCTGGATCACCTCCTTTCTAAGGAGCAATTCTCCAGCTCATTCCCAACACAGGTTGGTGAGTGGTTGGCAGAGACAGTTTCGGACCCACACGTGGTCCGGCTGGAGCTCATGGGTGGAACGCTGACAACTTTC
Source organism: Nocardia sp. GTS18 (assembly GCF_013839555.1). Taxonomy (NCBI): domain Bacteria; kingdom Bacillati; phylum Actinomycetota; class Actinomycetes; order Mycobacteriales; family Nocardiaceae; genus Nocardia; species Nocardia sp. GTS18. The sequence continues at coordinate 234 of NZ_JACBIU010000072.1, forward strand.
ATCGCATACGGGTGGTCCTCAGTGACCTCCCGCGATGGGTATACCGACACACTATTGGGTCCTGAAAGAACACGCGAAAGTGTTTTTTCAAGGTAAGAGCAAACGATCCTCCCGGATCTCCTCGATACTGCCGGCGCAAGCCGAGTCGGTCGTGGAACATGGTTTCGGGTGGGTGTGTTGTTTGAGAACTGCACAGTGGACGCGAGCATCTTTGTTAGTAAGTGTTTAAGAGCGTACGGTGGATGCCTTGGCACCAGGAGCCGATGAAGGACGTAGGAG
>NZ_JACBIU010000011.1:0-119120 GCF_013839555.1 Nocardia sp. GTS18
TCGGTCTGCTTTGATAGCAGAATCGGCATTCGGTATTCGTCTACGTCTCGTGGGCTCGGAGATGTGTGTAAGGATGTGTATAAGAAGCAGGCCCGACCGTCCGCCACACCCCGCACGACCGCCGCCCCGCCTCGCACATCGAACCCACCCAGGTCCTGCACCGCGACGGCCGCGACAACCAACCGCTCGCGTACTCACAGGCGTCTCAGCCCGCACAGGCGCCCCCGGCTCCGCGCGAACAGAAACCGCGCCGACGCGAACCGGTGCAGCACGCCCCGACGCAACGACCGGTCCCCCATCACGATGCGGTGCCGCCACGCAGACGCACCCCACCGCCCGTAGGCGGGGGCCGCGCACCACGTCCACCGCGTCCCCGTCGCAAGCGTCACCCGTTCCGCTGGTTCACGGTGGTGGTCGTCGCGCTGATCGCGGGCATGATCGCCGGTGTCATCTACCTGGACAACTCGCTGACCCGCATCCCCGCCCTCGCCTCCTACAGCGACCGGGTGGGCGACACCCCCGGCACGAACTGGCTGCTCGTCGGTTCCGACGGGCGCGGTGACCTGTCCGAGGACCAGGAAGCCGAACTGGCCACCGGCGGTGACACCGGTCCAGAACGCACCGACACGATCATGCTGGTGCACATCCCGTCGTCGGGCCCGACGACCATGGTCAGCCTGCCGCGCGACTCGTATGTGAGCATCCCCGGCCACGGCAAGGACAAGCTCAACGCCTCCTTCGCGCTCGGCGGCGCACCGCTGCTCGTACAGACCGTCGAGGTGGCCACCGGCGTGCGCATCGACCATTACGCCCAGATCGGTTTCGGTGGTTTCGCCAGTGTCGTCGACGCGCTCGGCGGTATCGAAATGTGCTTGGACCAGCCGATCGTCGACCCGCTGGCCGGTCTCGACCTGCCGGCGGGCTGTCAGGAGCTCAGCGGCCCGCAGGCACTTGGCTTCGTGCGTACCCGGGCGACACCGAACGCCGATGTGGACCGGATGAATCATCAGCGCATGTTCATGTCGGCGCTGCTGAAGAAGGCGACGAGCATGGGCACGCTCGCCAATCCGTTCGCGCTGTGGCCGATGGCGACGGGTGTGGCAGGCTCGCTGAAGGTCGACGACGGCGACCACATCTGGAACCTCGGTGCGCTCGGCTGGGCGATGCGCGGTGACACGGTGACGACCAGCGTGCCGATCGGCGGCTTCACCGATACCGATGTGGGCAATGTGCTGCTCTGGGACAAGGCCAAGGCACCCGGCTTCTTCGACGCGCTCGCCAAGGATCAGCAGATCCCGGAGGATCTGCTCACCCGGTAACGTCGACTCATGGCCGACTTCACCGAACTCCTGCGTGACCAGATCCGCCACGGACTCACCGCGGCCCAGCAGTACCTGGCCGCCGCCGTCTATTTCGACGCGCAGCGACTCCCCCAGCTCGCCGGACAGACCTACTCACATTCCTCGCGACATCGCGCGCACGCGCTGCGCATGGTGCAGTACCTGCTCGACCGCGATGTCGCCGTGCGCGTCGGCGGGCTCGACGAGGTGCGCCCCGATTTCGATTCCCCGCGCGACGCGATCGCCTTCCTGCTCGCCCGCGAGGAGACCATCACCACCCAGATCAGTACGCTCGCGGCCACCGCCCGCGCGGCGAACGATTATCTGGGCGAACAATTCACCCAGTGGTTCCTGAAGGAGCAGGTCGACGAGATGTCGGCGCTCACCACACTGCTCGAGGTGCTCGACCGCGACGGGAATTTGTTCGATGTGGAAGAATTCGTCCGCCGCGAACTCGCCGGAGCTGCGAAAACAACCACAAGGATGCCGAAAATGGCGGGCGAGGGGCACATCTAGTTAGGAAATACTTGGTTAGGGAATACTGTCCTCAATAAGGCTGCACTTGGATGACAAGCCCTCTGACCAGCGCTAATGTTGCCGACATGTCGAGCAATCCGGAAACCCCGCGCAGCAAATTCCACAGCCTGCTCCAAGACCAGATCCGGCATGAGTTCAACGCCGAGCACCAGTACATCGCCATCGCGGTGTGGTTCGACAATGCCGATCTGCCACAGCTGGCCAAGCGCTTCTACGCGCAGTCCGTGGAAGAACGCAATCACGCGATGATGATCGTGCAGTATTTCCTCGACCGCGATATCAGTGTCGAAATCGCGGGTGTCGATGCGGCGAAGTCGCATTTCGACAACCCCCGCGAGCCGATCGCGCTGGCGCTGTCGCAGGAGAAGACTGTCACCGATCAGATCATCCAGCTCGCGAGCACCGCCCGCGAAGAGGGCGACTACCTCGGCGAGCAGTTCATGCAGTGGTTCCTCAAGGAGCAGGTCGAGGAAGTCGCCGCGATGAACACGCTGCTCAATATCGCCGATCGGGCCGGGTCGAACATGTTCGATCTGGAGAACTTCATCGCGCGTGAGATGAGCACTCCGTCGGATGCGTCCGGGGCGCCGTCCGCCGCGGGCGGCAGCCTGTAGGACCAACAGCGAACGGCTTCGGCTCGCGGGCAGCGAGCCGAAGCCGTTTCGTGTGTCACCAGCCGGAGCCGGAACCGCCCGAGCCGGTGTTGGCGAGGATGGTGCCGATCACCATCTGTGCGAGACCGGCAACAGAGCCGAGAAATTCCATGATGTCCTCCGACTTTCACTGACGCCGAGCGTCGGCGTTGGGGTCAACCTAACCGACCGAACAGTGTGAAAGTGGAATGTTTCATTAATTTCATCCGCACGGAAATGTTCAGCGCAGGGTGACCTGACGCGAACGCAGACCGTCGCGCGACCGCCGCTCCTCGCTCGTCATCGGGGCGTCCGAGGCCAGCGCCTCGGCCAGGCGCGCACCGAATTCCCGTGCGGGCGCCTCCCATTCGGTGGGGTGACGCTCCGGATCGAGATCGAACACCGGAACGAGCACACCGTGGGTGCGGAAGGAACCGGCGAACCGCGAACCCTCGCCCATGTGCAGGCCGCCACCCGCGTGCACCCGCGCCAGCGCGAGCATCAGGGCGTCCTCGTCTTCCGGACGCACCCAGCGCACGTGCGCCTTCTCGCCCGCGTCGACCCACCACGCCGCGCCGACACCGTCGGCACCGAGATCCAGGCGGGCCGAGGGCATGATCGCCTGCTTGGCCTGCTCGATGGTCGCGGCGACCTGCGGATCGGGGGTCACGCCCTCGGGCACCCACCAATCGAAGTCCTGGTGCACGGTGAGCTCCAGGTCGGCACCGGGATCGATGACGTCCGCCAGGCGCGGACCGCCCTCGACAGCCTCCGGGGCCGTGAGCGACTCGCCCGGTTCGGCCGACTGCGTCCACAGGATCGCGGCGGCGATATCGGCCGACGGGTCGGCGCCCCGGAACTGCATCTGCGTGCCGACGAAGCCGACGGGCTCGTCACCGGCGCGCACCAGCGCGGCGACCGCGCCGGGCAGCACCGTCGCCAGAGTGACCTCGCGCTGCGCGGCCACGCCGGGCGCCAGCTTCAAGGTCGCGGTCGCCGACGGCACGAACTCCCGCAGCGCCACCAGATCACATTCGGCAGCAAGACCTTCGAACGGTCGCGTCACGACCGCCGATGCCTGCTCCTGCGCCGCACGCCGCTCGGCGAGACGCTGAGCCCGATTACTGTCGGGCTTAGGACTGTTCCGCTTGCTTTTACCCACGGCACGGAGTTTATGGCCGCCGATCACGTCGCAGCCCCGCGCCCCCGTTCTCGGCGCGCCTCCGACTCTGGACTGACCGGAGGGTGCGACGAAGGAGTGCCCGGAGGGAGGGAAGAGGCGGAGTCAAGCGCCGAGAACCGCGGCCCCGGCCGCCGATGTCACAGCGTGGCGAGCAGCGCTTTGGTGCGGCCGGGGTGGTTGGTCGCCACCCAGCTCACGCCGAGGTCGGCACACAGCTGCACATCCTCGGGATCGTCGACCGTCCAGCAGTAGGTGGCCCGGCCCGCCGCGGCGGCCTTGTCGACGAGTTCCGGGTGCTCACGAAGGGTTTTCACCGACGGACCGACCGCCGTCGCGCCGACTGTCGTCGCCGCGCCGCCGCCGAGGAAGCGCGAGGACTCGCCGAGCAGCACCGTCGGCAGCAGCGGTGCCGCGCGCCGGATGCGCCAGACGGCGGTGGCGGCGAACGACATCACGACCGCGCGCGAATGATCCGCCGAGGCGGGGGTGGCGATGCCGAAGCGCTGGAGTTCGGCGAGCACCTTGTTCTCCACCAGGGCGCCGTAGCGCACGGGGTGTTTGGTCTCGATGAAGAGTTTGGTCGGGCGACTGCGCCAGTCGAGGACGAGGCCGATGAGGTCGCTCAGGGCGAGCACGCCCGCCGGTGCGTCCTCGGTGCCGAAGTTCATGTCGCGCAGCTCGTCCAGGGTCAGCTCGCTGACCAGGCCCGTCGCGTCGGCGGTGCGGTCGACGGTGCGGTCGTGCACGCATACGAGGTGGCCGTCGCGGGTGAGCCGGACATCGCATTCCACCCCGTCGGCGCCCTCGGTCAGGGCGAGTTCGTAGGCGGCGAGAGTGTGCTCGGGAAGCTCCCCCGACGCACCGCGGTGCGCGACGACGAACGGCGCGCGATTGCCCTGACTCACTTGGCCACAACCTCCTTGTGCGGATTCTCGCCCGGCTCGGCGGATTCCGAACGCTCTGTCTCCTCGGCCGTACTCGTACCGCCCGGTTCCACCGGGGCGATGACCTCCTGCGCCGGGTCTGCGGCGATCAGCAGGCGGTGCGCCGAACGGGGATTCCCACGCAGGTCACGTCCCTCGAGCAGGCGAACCGTCCACAGCGTGAGCACCGCGAACCCGGCCGCGCACAGGTCGGTGAACCCGGTGAACGAGACGCCGTCGGCCTCGGCTTGCAGGGTAGAGGCATTGCGCCACAGCGTCGCGGCGATGAACAGCACCCCGCTGCTCACCCAGGCCGCCCACCAGATCCGCACCGCGCGCAGTGCGCGTGGATCGGGATGCGCCGCGGCGAGTTCGGTGAGGAAGACGCCGGGCCAGACGAGGTTGACACCCGGGATCACGCAACCGGCGATCAGTGTCCACGATCGGCGCGGGTCGCGGCTGCCGTGCGCCGCGTAGGCGGCACGGCGGGCCTCGATGAGCCACGAGACCAGCGACAGCGCCGTGAGCAGCGCGAGGATCGGCGCGAGCGTCCCGAACAGCCACACGGTGGCGTCGGAGATCCAGAGCAGCCAGCTCGGGATCAGGCGGGTGCGGTTCTGCAGCAGGATCAGGTAGCGGCCGTATTCGGCGAGGCCGGCGAGCACGAACGCCGCCGCGGTCATGACGAGCAGCCGGTCACGTCGGTCGGCGATGCCGCGCAACGGCCTGCGCAGTGTGCGCGGCTGGGCGGGCGGCGGGTCGAGCAGACCCCAGCGCGGTACCTCGGTGTAGCGGGGAGTCGGGCCGGGGTCGGCGCGGACGGTGCGGGAGCTGACGCGGCGGTCGCGATGATCGGGCCTGCGGGCGACCCAGCGGTAGTTGCGTTTCTCCGGCGGCGCGTCGACCCTGCCCGGGGACAGCAGCACGCCACGACAGCGCGGGCACCAGTGCATCGGCGCGCCCTGCACGGCCCACCGCGCGCCACAGCGTGCACATGGTTGCACCACCGAACTCACCCGCGCACCCCGTTCCGGACTAGTAGATCTTGGCTTCGTGGTCGCCGTCGGCGACCACCGGACGGCCGGTCTGTTGCCAGGCGACCATGCCTCCGGACACATGACAGGCCTCGTACCCGATGTGGGTCAGGTACTTGACCACCTCGATCGAGCGCCCGCCCTGCCTGCACACCACGTAGACCTCGGCGTCGATATCGATGTCGTCGAGGCGGGCGGGGACGTCGACCATCGGGATATGGATGGCGCCCGGTGCGTGCCCGAGCTCCCATTCGTCGGGTTCGCGCACGTCGAGCAGCTGGGCGCCGGGGACCGGTTCCGCGCGGTCGAACCCGGCCGGTACCTCGCCCACCGGCACCGTGGGGACATCGGAGCTCGTCACGCCTCGATCCTGCCATGCCCGAAGCGGTGCCGGGCGCCGTGTGCGTGGTCTGTGGACCGATCACGGTTATCCACAGAATCCACAGCTCGATCCACAGGTCTCAGCAATCGATCAGCACACGATCGGGCGTGTCCGCCCGCCGAGCGGGGTTCGGGCTGGTTCGCGCGGCATGGGAACGACCGATCCGGGACTCCCCTCCTGACATCCCGGAGCGGTCGTTCGCCGCTGACGTCGGGATTTCGCGTCCGCACTGATCCCGACATCTACTTGGACGCACGCCGGGCCGTTTCGGTTCCATAAAAACGACATCACTAGTGAAAATCCCATTTCGTGGGATCTGGGCGGGCGGATCGGTAGCCTGAGCGCATGAACCAGAGCAGGGGGCTACTCGACAGTTTCGACCGCAACGGCCTGAATACCGCTTTGTCCGAATCGACCTGTCTCGGCGTGGAGGTGGACGCCGACGCGGGCAAGCTGCAGCTGTGCCTGGCGGTGCTCACCCAGCCCGCCGACGGCGCCGAACCCGGTGAGCGCAAAGTGCTGCTCACCTTCACCGGTGTCACCCGCGTCGCCGCGTCGCTGCGCATCCAGCGCTGGGACGACATCGACGCCCGCGTTCTTCCCCTCACCCTCGACCAGCTCGACGAGGCCATCGAGAGCTTCGGCGGCGGCGGCCTGCACGGCTGGGAGTTCATCGACGTCGACGACAGCGGCTGGACGCTGTGGAGCGAGCTGCTCAGCTTCGACACGGTGCTCGACCAGCGCATCGCCGCGCATGTCATCGAATTCTCCCAGGAGGAGGGCATCGATCCGCGCGAACTCGACGTCCGAGTATGGTTCGACAAGATCACAATTACCGACCTGGACGGCCGCGAGATCCCGATGGCCGAGTTCGTCGAGGGCGGTCGCCGCTGGTGGGCCGCCCACGACTCGGGCGACACCCGCGCATCGAAGGCGGATGTCGCGCCCCCGCTGTAATCGGCTGGGCCATCAGAAATACAGCCCGCGCGTCGTCGGTTGCACGAATCGGGTGTACGAATGATGGTTGGTGTGCTCGATCGGATGGGCGCACACAGCCCGACACAGGAAAGGGACAACGTGGCCGAGTACACGCTGCCGGATCTGGATTACGACTACAGCGCACTGGAGCCCCACATCTCGGGGCAGATCAACGAGATCCACCACTCCAAGCACCATGCCGCCTACGTCGCCGGCGCGAACACCGCGCTGGAGAAGCTGGAAGCCGCGCGCGAAGCGGGCGATCACAGCGCCATCTTCCTGCACGAGAAGAACCTGGCCTTCCACCTGGGTGGTCACGCCAACCACTCGATCTGGTGGAAGAACCTCTCCCCCAACGGTGGTGACAAGCCGGAAGGCGACCTGGCCGCGGCCATCGACGACCAGTTCGGTTCGTTCGACAAGTTCCGCGCGCAGTTCACCGCGGCCGCCAACGGCCTGCAGGGTTCGGGCTGGGCCGTCCTGGGTTACGACACCCTCGGCCAGAAGCTGCTGACCTTCCAGCTGTACGACCAGCAGGCGAACGTGCCGCTCGGCATCATCCCGCTGCTGCAGGTCGACATGTGGGAGCACGCCTTCTACCTGCAGTACAAGAACGTCAAGGCCGACTACGTGACCGCGTTCTGGAACGTCGTCAACTGGGCCGACGTGCAGGACCGCTTCGCCCGCGCCGTCAACCAGGGCAAGGGCCTCATCTTTGGGTGAGTAGTACTTTCCGTGAAGGGCCTCCCGGCGTTCGCCCGGGGGGCCTTTTGCGTGGAATGACCAGTTCCTGGCACTCATTGGTACTTGTGTGCCAATAGGGTTCGGGGCTATTCCTGACTTATCTCGTAAGTCGGGAGGTCGTCATGACTGTTCAGGGGCCGATCGGGTTCACGCCGTTTCAGGCGGATGGTCGTCTGCGGGGGTTCGTGGTGTCGGGGCGGTGGCCGGATACCACCAAGGAGTGGGCGCAGGTACTCGTGCTCGCCGTGCGGGTGGCGTCGCTGCCGGGCCTGCTGCTCACCAGCACCGTGTTCGGGGTACGTGAGGAGTTGCCCGATGATCCGGAACCCGACACCGTCGGTCTCGTCCTCGCCGAGGGCCCGGTGGTGGGCGACCAGGCGATCGAGCCGGGGCGTTTCGCCGAGCATGTGCCGCCCGCCCTGCTGATGCTGCATCCGCCGTCGCAGACCCGACCGTCGCTACCCGAGTGCGTGGGAGCCGCGTCCGGGTGCGTGCTGCTGCCCGGTGTGCCGCATCTGGGTTTGGAACACCGCGCCGCCTGGGCCGAGGCCGAACTCGACGGCACCGTCACCTCCCTGGTGAGCCGGGTCGGCATGGATCTCATCAGCGACCCGGATACCGCCGTGCTCGCAATGCTGTTGGCTGCCTGAAACTTTCACGGCACAGGCCTGGCGAACCACTGGCAACAGGGTTTCCCGATCCGGAATTCAGGGGAACCGAACTATCCAGGCCGCTCAGCCAAACTTATTGTGTCCGTTGCCCTTTCGGTGATGCGATGTTGGCATTCCGGGAGCAACCGCGCTATGGTGGACGACAGCGAAGGGGAGTAGCCCGCAATCGCCCAGTCGACATACTGATCGCCGCCACCACCGGGGCGGTCCGGCTGCGCGAACCGGTAGTCACCGGTGGGCGAGACCTTCGGCCACGAAACCGATCATTCGACCGGTGTGGCTGAAGGCACCCCGTCTCAGCCGCAGGCCGGAAGTTGTTACCTGGGAGCTGAATTCATTGATCGCCACGATCCTGCTGAGCTTCGGCGTGATCTTCCTGGCCGAGCTTGGCGACAAATCGCAGCTGATGGCGCTGACCTTCTCGCTGCGCTACCGCTGGTGGGTCGTCCTGGCCGGTATCAGTGTCGCCAGTGTCGCCGTGAACCTCATCGCCGCCGGTGTCGGCCACTTTCTCGGCACGGCGCTGCCCGCTGGTGCCATCGCGGTGGTGACCGCGCTCACCCTGCTCGCGGTCGGCGTGTGGACCCTGCGCGACGCGCTCGGCTCGGCCGACGACACCGAGACCGCCCCCGAACCACCGAGCACCAGCAATGCCTTCCTCGTGGTGATCTCCGCCTTCATGCTCGCCGAACTCGGCGACCGGACCATGTTCGCCGCGGCCGCGCTCGCCTCGAACAACAGCTGGCTCGCGGTGTGGATCGGCTCGGTGGCGGGCATGGTCGCCGCGGGTGGGCTGGCGATTCTGGTCGGCAAGTTCGCGGGCAAGCACCTGCCCGAGCGCGGGATAGCCATCGCCTCGGGTCTGCTGTTCCTGTTCTTCGCCGGGAAAACCCTGCTCGACGCCTTCGTCCCCGGCGTCGACGGCATCGCCGCCATCGCGCTCGCCCTGCTCGCCCCCGCCCTCACCGGCGCCGGGGTACTGGCCTGGCGGTTCTCCCGGCGTGAGCGCGAGCCGGTGGATCAGCCGGCGAAGGCGTTGCCGTAAACCGTGCCCGAGCGCTGCGCCAACGCGATGAGCTGATCCTTCAGCTCCCACAGGCTGTCGAGGTCGCCGCCGGCGATCTTGCCGGTGACCATCGCGCCGATCGCCGCCGCCAGCGTGGCGCAGGCGAAGCGCTGCTCGTCGGTTTCGGCGCCGAGCATCGCCGCCACCACGGTGACGAACCGGTGCTGCAGGTCCATCCGGGCCGCGATCGCTGCCTGTCCCGCCGCGTACACCTCGACGAGGAACAGCCGTGCCGAGGCGGGATCGTCGATCAGGTGCTGGAAGTAGGCGGTGAGGATGCGATCCATCCGGGTCGGTGCGTCGGCGTCGGCGAGTTCGGCGATGGTGTCCTGCAACCGATCCGAGAGCAGTTGGGAGGCGCGGTCGAAGGCGGCGCGGAAACAGTCCTCCTTGGAACGGAACTGCTCGTAGAACGTCTCGCGGGACACCCCGGCGCGTTTGAGCACCGCCGCCACCGGCGTGCCGACATAGCCGCTCTCGCACATCGCCTCCCCCATCGCGACGAGGATGCGTTCGCGCTGGGACGCGACCACTTCCGCACGCGAGAGTCGGTGGCGCCCGCGTGGCAGCTGACGCAGGGTCGATCCGGGTTCCTCACTCATTGCCGTTCCATTCTGCGCGGCCGGGCCGGTTGGTCGGTGGTGAACGGTGCGTCCTCGTCGCGGGCGATCTCGACGGCGCGCGCCACTCTGTTGCCGTGCAGCCGTTGCACGACCAGCTGGGCGAAGGGGCGAAGCGGCCGGGCCATCGCGACCCACCACGGCGCGTACACCGTGGCCTTGCGGCGGGCCACAGCCCGTTCCATGGCGTCGACGGCCGGGCCGATCGGCGAGATCCCCGCCAGGCTCGTGCCGCCGAGGATGGTGTGCGCGGCGGCGGTGTCGAAGCCGCGCACGGTCATGTCGGTGTCGATCCCCGCGAAGTAGGTGACGCCCACTTTGGCTCCCGTGGAGGACAATTCGAAGCGCAGCGTTTCCGCGAGCGCGGCCACCGCAGCCGCCGACGCACTGTAGGCGCCGCCGAGCGGCAGCTGCACGGCACTCGAGATGGACGACATCATCAGGACGTACCCATCCGCGTGCGCGATATACGGTCCCGCCGCCTGCACCGCGTACGCGACACCGAGCACGTTCACCGCAAGCGTCTCCTCGAGCACCGAGGCGTCACCACCGACCATCGCCATCTGCTTGGCGATCCCCGCGTTGGCCACCAGCACATCCAGCCCACCGAGTTCGGCGACCAGCACCGGAATCACCCGCCCCACCTGGGCCGGGTCGGCCACATCGCAGTAGCGCCACGGCACGTCACCGCATTCCGCGGCCACCTCGGCGAGCAGTTCCGGCTCGATCCCGAGCAGCGCGACCCGCGCCCCCTTCGCCGCCAGCCGCCGCGCCAGCGCAGCACCGATCCCGCGCGCGGCACCCGTGATCAGGACCCTGCGCCCGGCCACGCTCGGACCGGCGAACGATCTCATGACGGCACGCTACCACCGGCAAACACCGCTGTTCGCGACGATTTCGCCTACACCGAAGTAGGGGTGCGCCACACCACACCCCGCAACGCTATGGTGCATTATTGGCAGAAGGCCGATAAGGCCGCAAAACCACGACCGGTCTCGGCGCGTCGCCGCCTCTGGACTGACCGAAGGGTGCGACGAAGGAGTGCCCGCAGGGAGGGAAGAGGCGGCGCTTAGCGCCGAGACCCGCGGCGCCAGCCGCCAATAAACACAGGAGAATTTGTGGAGATTTCTGGTTCCGCCGCAATCGTCACCGGAGGCGCGTCCGGTCTCGGTGCCGCCACCGCCAAGCGCCTGGCCGAGGCGGGTGCCACCGTGTTCGGTCTCGACATCCCGCAGTCCATCGAGCGCGCGGGCGGCAACGTGCCCGACGGTGTCACCCTGATCGCCGCCGACGTGACGAGCAACGACGAGGTCGCCGCTGCGGTCGCCCAGGTGGCCGAGGGCCCGGCGCCGCTGCGCATCGTGGTGAACTGTGCCGGTGTCGGCTGGGCGGGTCGCATCCTGTCCAAGAACGGCCCGCACGATCTCGAGCTGTTCCGCACCGTCATCACCGTGAACCTGCTCGGCACCTTCAATGTGATGCGGCTGGCGGCCGACGCCATCGCCAAGACCGAGCCGGTGGACGAGTACGGCCAGCGCGGCGTGGTCGTGAACACCGCGTCGGTGGCGGCGTTCGAGGGTCAGATCGGTCAGATCGCGTACTCGGCGTCCAAGGGTGGCGTGCACGGTATGACCGTGCCCGCCGCGCGTGACCTGGCCCAGTTCGGTATCCGGGTGAACACCATCGCCCCCGGCATCATCGATACCCCGATGCTCGCCGGCGTCACCGAGGACTACCGCAAGAACCTCGAGGCGGGCGTCCCGTTCCCGTCGCGGCTGGGCCGCCCCGACGAGTACGCCCAGCTGGTGGAGTACATCGCCCGCCACGACTACCTCAACGGCGAGACGATCCGCATGGACGGCGCCCTGCGCATGGCGCCCAGGTAAGCAGTTCGAATACCGAACGGCGCCTTCGTTTTCGGAGGCGCCGTTCGGCGTTTCTACAGGACCCGCTCGAAGGTGATGAGGGCCCGGCCCGGACCGTTGTAGTTCGCGACCGGTCCGGTCACCGTGAAGCCGAGGCTGCGGTGGAAGTCGATCGAGGTGTAGTTCGACGGTGAGGTGATGGCCGACACCAGCTTTCGGCCCTCGGCACGCACGATCGTGAAGAACTCGTCGTAGAGGGTGCGGCCGAGGCCGGATTTGCGGGCGTCGGGACGCACGGCGACGAAGTGGATGTAGGCGGCGTCGGCGTCGGCGGGCGAGCCGAAACCGATGAGGAATCCGGAGATTCCGGCGTCGTCGGTGGCGATCAGGCTGGTGCGGTGGAAGTGGTCGAGGAACATGCGCGGCAGGTTGTGCGTCACGGCCCGCCCCCACCAGTCGTCGACCACCCCGATCAGTTCGTCGTAGTCCTCGGGACGTGCTCGCCGAATCTCGTGCCCACCCATATGTCCATGGTGGACCGAAATCGCTTATTCGGCACGGTGTTCGATCCGGTTCACGCGCCGACGGCAGACCGGTCCACCGGTTCGATGGGCAACCGCAGGGCCGCAGGGGCTCCGGCGGGCACAACGGGAGCACGCGGGGGGACCGGCGCGATCCGGCGGTACGGCTCCCCCGTCGGCGGCCGCGGATCGGCCTCACCTCGGTTCGGCCACAGCGCCGCCGCCCGTTCCGCCTGCGCGGCGATGGTCAGCGACGGGTTGACTCCCAGGTTCGCCGAAATGGCCGAGCCGTCGACGATGCTCAGTCCCGGATAACCGTGCACCCGGTGGTAGGGGTCGATCACGCCGGTGGCCGGATCGGCGCCGATGGCGCAGCCGCCGATGAAATGCGCGGTCACCGGAACACCGAAGACATCGGGCCAGGTGGTGCCCGCGGTGGCGCCGAATTTCTCGGCGACCCTTCGCGTCACCTCGTGCCCGGCCGGAATCCAGGACGGATTGGGGTGGCCGTACCCCTGCTTGCTGGTGTAGCGGCGGCCGAACAGCCCACGCTTGGTGTAGGTGGTGATGGAGTTGTCCAGGCTCTGCATCACCAGCAGGATCAGGGTCCGCTCGCTCCAGCGAGTAGTGCGCAGCAGGCGCACGGTGCGGATCGGATGACGGCCCGCGATGCCGAGCACCCGCAGCCAGCGCGGTGTGCGCTGGTCGCCGTCGACGAGGTAGGTGTTCAGCAGGCCCATCGCGTTGGAACCCCGGCCGTAGCGCACCGGTTCCACGTGGGTGTCGGGCGTCGGGTGGAACGAGGAGGTGATCGCCACCCCCGTGGTGACCTCGATGTCGGGATTCACGGTGGTTCGGCCCGCGCCGAGGATGGCCTCGGAGTTGGTGCGGGTGAGCACACCGAGGCGCGGCGACAGCGCGGGCAGGACGGCGCGGTCGCGCATGCGGAACAGCAGTCGCTGGGTGCCCCAGGTGCCCGCGGCGAGCACCACCCGGTCGGCGGAGAACGTGGTGCGCTGCTTGCGGATCCAGCTGCCGGTGCGCTCGGTGTCGACGAGCCAGGTGCCGTCGGTTTGCGGACGCAGGGCCGTCACGGTGGTCATCGGCAGTACGGTCGCCCCGGCCTGCTCGGCCAGCCCGAGATAGTTCTTGACCAGCGTGTTCTTGGCGCCGTGCCGACAGCCTGTCATGCATTCACCGCACTTCACGCAGCCGGTGCGGGCAGGGCCGACACCGCCGAAGTACGGGTCGGCGTCGGTACGGCCCGGCTCGCCGAAGTACACCGCGACGGGAGTCGGCACGAAGGTGTGCCCGACGCCCATCTCCTCGGCCACCGCCTTGATGACCGTGTCGGCCGGGGTGTGCAGCGGGTTTCGGACCACCCCGAGCATGCGGGTGGCCTGCTCGTAGTGCGGGGACAGTTCGGCTTCCCAGTCGGTGATGCCCGCCCACTGCTTGTCAGCGAAGAATGCCTTCCCCGGCTTGTACAGCGTGTTGGCGTAGTTGAGCGACCCGCCGCCGACACCGGCTCCGGCCAGGATGAAACAGTCGCGCAGGCGATGCACGCGCTGAATGCCGTAGCAGCCGAGTCGTGGCGCCCACAGGTAGCGGCGCAGGTCCCAGTTGGTCGCGGCGAAATCGGCGTCGGCGAACCGGCGGCCCGCCTCGAGCACGCCGACCCGGTATCCCTTTTCCACCAGCCGCAGCGCCGTGACGCTGCCGCCGAAACCCGATCCGACGATCAGCACGTCGTAATGGGTGTTCACGTCCACCATTGTCGCGAGCCTAGGAGCAGCGCCCCGCTCCCGAACCCGGCTCGTGCGGCATTGCCACAGGACACAGGGCGGCATCCCCGAGACTGGTAACCGTCACAACACCGCCGCGCGGCCGACCGGCACAGCCGAACCGTGACCTCGACCGCGAGCCGCCACCGAACCGACCCCCGCGAGACCCGTTGTGCCGCAGCACAACGGTCCCGCCGAGGCGGCGTCGTGTCACACCGTGCGAGTCAGGCGCTCGGTGAGCAGGTGGGCGAAGCGGGCCGGATCCTTCAGTTCGCCGCCCTCGGCGAGAACGGCCGTGCCGTACAGCAATTCGGCGGTCTCGGTGAGCTCGGGGACCTTGCCCTCGTCGGCGTCGGACTTGCGCGCGTCGTAGGCGTCGCGCAGGCCGGTGACCAGCGGGTGGGTGGGGTTGAGCTCGAGGATGCGCTTGGACTCCGGCAGCGCCTGGCCCGAGGCGCGGTACATGCGCTCGAGCATCGGGGTGAAGTCGAAGACGTCGCCGACCAGGCAGGCCGGTGAGGTGGTGAGCCGGTTGGTGAGGCGCACCTCCTTGGCGACCTCGGACAGGGTCTTGCCGAGCCAGGCGAGCAGGTCGGCGAAGTCCTTGTCCTGCTGTTCGCGCAGGGCCTCGGTCTCCTTCTTCTCCTCCTCGGTCTCCAGGTCGACCTCGCCCTTGGCGATGGACTGGAACTTCTTGCCGTCGAACTCCGGCACCGAGCCGACCCACATCTCGTCGACCGGGTCGGTGAGCACGAGCACCTCGAGCCCCTTGGCCTTGAAGGCCTCCAGGTGCGGCGAATTCTCCACCTGCGCACGGCTTTCGCCGGTCATGTAGTAGATCGCGTCCTGGCCGTCCTTCATCCGCTCCACGTACTGCGCGAGCGTGGTGAGCTCGGACTCGGAGGCCGTGGAGGCGAAAGACGAAACGGTGAGCAGGGTTTCGCGGTTGTCGGTGTCGGACAGCAAGCCCTCCTTGAGAACCCGGCCGAACTGGGTCCAGAAGGTCTGGTACTTGGTCTGGTCCTCGGCCGACTGCAGATCCTTGACCGTCGAGAGCACCTTCTTCACCAGGCGCTTGCGGATCATCTGGATCTGGCGGTCCTGCTGCAGGATCTCGCGCGACACGTTAAGCGACAGATCCTGCGCGTCGACCACACCCTTGACGAAGCGCAGGTACTCCGGCATCAGCTCTTCGCAGTTGTCCATGATGAACACCCGGCGCACGTACAGCTGCACGCCGCGCTTGTGCTCACGGGTGAACAGGTCGAACGGCGCGGTCGAGGGCAGGAACAGCAGCGCCTGGTACTCGAAGGTGCCCTCCGCCTTCATCGGGATGATCTCGAGCGGGTCGTCCCAGGCGTGGCTGACGTGGTGGTAGAACTCCTTGTACTCCTCGTCGGTGACCTCGCTGCGCGGACGCGTCCACAGCGCCTTCTGCGAGTTCAGCGTCTGGTCCTCGACGACGGTCTTCTCGACCTTGTCCTCGCCCTCGCCCTCCATCACGGTCCGCTCGACCTGCATACGGATCGGCCAGGCGATGAAGTCGGAGTACTTGCGGACGATCTCGCGCAGCTTCCATTCCTGCGTGTAATCGAATAGGTGATCGTCCTCGTCGGGCTTCTTCAGCGCCAGCGTCACCGAGGTGCCCTGCGGTGCGTCGGTGACGGCGTCGATCGTGTAGGTGGAGCTGCCTGCCGCGGCTTCCCAGCGGGTGCCCTCGGTCTCGCCCGCCTTGCGGGTGGTGAGGGTGACCTTGTCGGCGACCATGAAGGTGGAGTAGAAGCCGATACCGAACTGGCCGATCAGCTCCTCGGCCGCGGCGTCGGACTTGGCTTCGGTGAGTTTGCGGCGCAGCTCGGCGGTGCCGGACTTGGCGAGGGTGCCGATCAGATCGATCACCTCGGCACGGGACATGCCGATGCCGTTGTCGCGCACGGTCAGGACCCGCTCGTCGGAGTCGACATCCAGCTCGATGTGCAGATCGGTGGTGTCGGCGACGAGGTCCTTGTCCTGGAACGTGGCCAGCTTGAGCTTGTCCAGTGCGTCGGAAGCGTTCGAGATCAGCTCCCGCAGGAACGTGTCTTTGTTGGAGTACACCGAGTGGATCATCAGCTCGAGGAGCTGGTGGGTCTCGGCCTGGAACTCGAGTGTTTCGACTGCTTCTGTCACGCCGACAATGGTATTACCGGGCGAAGTCCTTGAGCGAGGGAACCTCAACTACAGCCTTAGTGGTCATCCATTCGCGCAGGACCTGGGTGGCGCGGACATCGTCTTCGTTGTACTCGAGCAGGCGCGTGCGCTGCGACATGTCGCTGTCGGCGTCGTAACCGACCGCGCGGCGGTACCAGCCCATCGACGCCTCACCACCGGCTTCGGGATCGCGCCAGCCGAAACCGGCGACGGGCGCGATCTTCTTGAGTCCCTTGCCGTTCGGGCAGATGAACTGGTCGGTGACGGCCTGGAACATGTCGACCCACTCGGGTGAGTCGACGAAGGCGCGCACCTCCTCGTGGGTGGGGATGCCCGGCCTGCCCGCGAACCGGCGCGCCGACTCGTAGAGCCACTTGTCCTCGGCGGTACGCGAATAGCAGTAGGCGGCAAAGGTTTTGCCCGCCGCATGAGCCTGCGCGCGCTGTGCCATCAGCCAGGTCCAGAACTCGCCGAAGGAACGGCCCTCGTCTTCGGTGGGCAGCGGGTCCCAGGTGACGAACGGGCGGTACACGTCGTCGAGCAGGGTGCCCCAGAGGTAGGCGCCGTCTTCCTGGTAGCTCTCCAGATCGACGTCGATCTCCACGTCGGCGCGGCGCACGCTGACGGTGTCGAAGCGCCGGACCAGCGGTGCGCCGGCGATCCAGGCGCGCGCGGTGACGACGGTCTCGGTGAACGGGCCGTGCTGCCAGTCCTCGGGTTCCTCGCCGATCCAGGCGGCCAGTTCGTCGATGGTCTGTACGCCGTGCACACGCAGCACCTCGGCCCGCGAGCCGGGCGCGACCAGACTCACGTCCCGCATCGCCGCCAGCGTGCCCTCGCACCCCGGCTGATCGGACTCCGGCCCGCGCACCCACCAGGGGCACTGCCTGCACTCGGGCACCTTCGACGGCTGGGTGGGCAGTTCGCCGCGCACCACCGCGATGCGGTCGGCGTAGCGCAGGTCGTAGTCGGCGAGCACACCGGTGAGGTCGTGCACGAGGATGCGGTCGAACGCGAGACCGATGGCGCCGCCGACCAGCGCGGGACTGGCCAGACCGTGGCGCTGCAACATCCGATACAGGTGGGCCAGGCGCTGCTGGTCGCGCGGCTGGGGACGCAGCTTCACATGCTTGTCGCGGCGCGGCTCCCAGCGGAACAGGTCCGAGGTGAGCGGGTGGAAATCGGCCGGGTCGGGGCGGCGCGGGTCGGTGACCTTGTGGTTGACGACGATGATCGGGATGTATCCGCCGCGATCGGCATCACGCAGCAGGAACTCGGCGCCACCACGGCGGCCGGTGTCGGGTTCCTGGGGCAGCAGGCCACCCCAGATCCGCGACGCGCCCGCCCGCATCGCGGCCATCGTCGCGGCGGCGCGCGCACCGGCACGCAGCGCCGGATCGATCACGACCCAGTCGTCGGGAGCGGCGCCGACCAGTTCGTCGCGGACCTTGGTGCGGTACGCGGTGGCGGCTTCGCGCCGCTGCTGCACGCCCGGGTCTTCCCTGACCTCGGCGAGCATGCCGGGGTTGGCGGCGTCCAGGCGCAGCCGGTGGCGGCAGCCGATGAGCGAGCGCGCGTCGAGGAAGGCCGCCGGGGAGCCGTCGCGACCGGCCGAAGTGGCCGTTGTGGGCTCGGTTTCGAGCGCAGCGGAAGCCGGGGCCGGGATCGTCACCGGCCCGCTGTCGAAGTTCTCCTCGGCTGCACGCACACCAGCAGTATGGTCCTTACCCCCGACACATTGCCCAATCGCTACCCTGATCCCACTACGCTACGAAGTACGGCAGGCCGGTCCGGACGGCGCTGCCTCGTGACTTGGCGAGCATGACGGAGGGCCTGATCTCATGGGGTTGTTCAGCAAGCGTAAGCGGCGGCCAAGTCGTCGCGCGGAGGCGAAGGCGCTCAAGCACAAAGCCGCCGTCGAGGCGAAACTCAGCGCCAAGAACGAGCGCAAGGCGGCCAAGGCGGGCGAGCGGACCACCCGCCGCGCGCTGAAGGCGCAGACCCGCACCGAGGCCAAGGTGGCCAAGGCGCAGATCGCCGCGCTGCAGGCCGAGGAGAAGGCGGCACAGAAGCTGGCCGCCAAGGCCGATCGGGAACTGTTCAGCGCGGCCCAGATCCGCAAGTACATCGGGGTGGCCCGGGTGCTGATCCCCGTGCTCGCGCCGCTGGCCTACCGTGGCGCCACCCTGGTGCGCGGGCAGCTCGACGCGCGCAAGGCACAGCAGCTGGGCATCGGCCTGGACCAGCTCGGCGAGTTCAGCGGCCACGGCGCTCGTCTGCAGGCCCGCATCACCAACACCGAGAACGCGCTGGACAAGATCGCGGCCGACTCCCCCGACGGCGAGACCAAGAAGTTCGTCGAGGCAGCCCGTTCGCGGCTGACCGACCTCACCGTCGCCGTGCGCACCGCCGAGCAGATGCCCGCCGCGCGCCGCAAGGCCGTGCACACCTCCATCTCCACCGAACTGTCGGTGCTGGAGAACGACGCGCTGGCCCGCCTCGGCGTCCGCTGAACCTGTGACGACGCCGCAGCTCACCTCCCGCCTGCGCGGTGGTGGCTGCGGCGTACTCGTCGGCGCGCTCGCCGTCGCCGCGCACGGTATGGCCGGTGGTGGGGTGCCGCGGTCGGCGGAAATCGCGCTGTTGCTGCTGGTTTCACTCGCGACGGGCGCGTTCGCCGGGCGTCGCCCGCCCGCCCGGGCTCTTCCCACCTTCGCGCGTCGTGCCGATGCCGGGTGGGTGCGGGCAGCGGGAGCACTCGTCGGCGGTCAATGGGCCGGGCACTACGCGCTGACCGGGACGCTCGATCATCACGCCGGCGTTCTCGACGTGCTGCACCTGCCGAGTGCGCCGATGGTCGTGGCGCACCTGCTGGCCGCGTTCGTCTGTGCCGCACTGATTCTCGTCGCCGAACGGCTGTATCTCGTTGCGTCGGGCGTGATCCGGGCGGTACTCACCGTTCCGCGACTCGACGTCACCCATCGTGCCGCGCGCTGGACGGAAACCGTCGACATCGCCCTCGGCACCCGCCTGGAAGGTGTGCGATGTCCGCGCGCACCGCCGCTGTCCGCCTGATCTCACTCGACATCAGAACTCTTCGGACAGAAGGCATTCCATGCACAACTTCATCACCCGTGGGACGGCGACGGCCGGTCTCGCGGCTGCTCTCGTGCTCGCCGCCTGCGGTTCGGCCGCGGCGCACGTCACCGTCGACGCGCCCGGCGCCGCCAAGGGCAAGTACACCGTTGCCACCTTCAAGGTGCCCAACGAATCCGACACCGCCTCGACCACCTCGGTGAGCGTCACCGTGCCGAACCTGAAAAGCGTTCGCACCGAACCGATGCCGGGCTGGTCCTCGCGCATCGAACGCAACGACAAGGGCGAGGCGGTGGCCGTCGCGTGGACCGCCGAGCCGGGCAACCCCGGTGTCGGACCGGGTCAGTTCCAGCGTTTCGTGCTCTCGCTCGGACCGCTGCCCACCCAGGACGAGGTGACCTTCCCCGCACGGCAGACCTACAGCGACGGCAAGGTCGTCGCCTGGGATCAGCCGAGCACGGGCGGTGCCGAGCCCGAATACCCGGCGCCCACACTGGCACTCAGCGAATCGGGTGGTTCCGACGGCGGTGACCACCACGTCGCCACCGACGAGCCCGCCGAAGCGGAGTCCGACTCGGTGGCTCGCTGGACCGGTGGAATCGGCCTGGCACTCGGCCTGTTCGCCGCCGCGCTCGGTCTCGGGCTCGTCGCGCGGTCGAGGAAGTCGTGATGGAACGCTGTCAGACTCCTGCGGTGTCCGGGCGGTCGCGACAGTCCACGCCCCAGGCCGTCGTGCCGAACGAGATCGTGGCCGAGATCAATCGGTCGGCGCGGCGTCGCCTGGCGAGGCGGTTCGCTGTCACCCTGGTCGCCGGCCTGTTCGCCCTGATCTTCGGTGCGACCGGCATCGCGAACGCGCACTCCGGTGCCGTGAGCAGCGTTCCCGAGGACGGTTCGTCGATCGAGGCGGGACCGGCGCGCGCGAGCATCACCTTCAACGAGGAACTGCAGCAGACGTTTCCCTCGCTGACGGTGGTCGGTCCGGACGGGCGGCTGTGGTCCAAGGGCAAGCCGGTGGTCGAGGGCCGCACGGTGAGTGTGGAAGTAGGTGAACTCGGGCCGGTCGGCGAATACACCATGGCGTTCCGGGTGACCTCCGCCGACGGTCATCCCGTCAGCGGGACGAGGACGTTCACCCTCACCAAGGAAGGGACCGGGACACCGGGCGCCAAGCCGGGCGAGGACGAGGGCTCCGACGGCGAGGAGTCCGGTGGCGTGCCCGTGTGGGTGTTCGTCGCCGGTGGTGTCGTGCTGTTCGGCGTCGGTCTCGCGGTGGCGCTGCTCGGCACCGGCCGCAAGAAGTAGCCGCCGATGACGACCGGAGGCCGGTGGCGAGTGCTGGTTCCGGTCGTCGTCGCCGCCCTCGCCGGGGTGGCGCTCGCCTGGATACTGCGCCGGACCGGCGGTTTTCCGGCGGCGGCGTGGGCCCGGGTGATCGCCGACGGCGCGGGCGCGACGGTGCTCGGGCTGGCTGCGCTGCCCCGCCTCGACCACCGGCTCGTGGTGGCGTGGCGGCCGGTCGCGGTGCTGGCCACGATCTGGCTCGGCGCCGAGTTCGCCGTGCTGGTGTGCGAGGCGGCGGGCATCGTGGGCGTGCCGGTGCACGAACTCGCCGCGGGTGAATTCGGCACGTTCCTCGGCAGGCTCAGCGGCGGGCAGATCGGGATCGCCATCCTGTTCTGCACCGCCGCCGTCGCCTGCTACGCCGCGTGGGCGTTCCGCAGGCCCGACGACGCCTCGGCCGACCTGGTCCTGGTGTTCGCGGCGGTCGCGCTCGCCCTGCGACCCATCACCGGGCACATGTCGCAGCAGGTGCTCGGGTCGGTGCTCGTCGCGGTCCACGCCCTGGCCGCAGCGGCGTGGTTCGGGCTGCTGCTCGCGCTGGCACTCGTCGTACGCACGCGCGGCGGCTGGGCGAGCGCGCTACCCCGCTACTCGACCGCCGCCGCTCCGCTGGTCGCGGTGATCGCGGTGACCGGGCTGATCGACGGCCTCGTCCGCATCGGCTCGATACCTGCCCTGGTGACCACCGGCTACGGACGGATCATGCTGGCCAAGGTGGTCGTGCTCGCCATTCTCGCCGGGCTCGGCTGGTGGTGGCGGCGCACCTGGGTGGGCCGGGCCGCCGAGCATCGCGTCACCGCCGACATGTCGGTCCGCAACGCGGCGATCGAGGTGACGCTCATGGCGGTGGCGCTCGGCTTGGCCGCCACACTGGCCGTGACCGCTTAGACGCCATACAAACGCATTACAGTTGCCGGTATGAGCGACGTGAGGATTGTCGAAGACTGCGCAGCGCCCGCCGAGACGGCATTCGCCTTTGTCAACGACTATCGCAACCTGCCGAAATTCTGGTACGGCATCGAGTCCTTCACCCCGGTCACCGACCAGACCGAGGGTGTCGGCGCGAAGTTCGACGGGAAGATGAAGCTCGGCCCCGCCTCGCTCACCTCCCGCATCGAAGTGGTGCGCTGGGAGGAGGGCTCGGTGATCGGCACCAAGTCGATCAAGGGCTTCGAGATCCTCTCGACGTTCGTCTTCACGTCCAAGGGCGCCGACACCAGCACCATCGACGCGCACATCCAGTACTTCGTGCCCGGCGGTATCGCGGGCAAGATGCTCGGCCGGACCATCGAGCCGTTCATCAAGATCGCCGTGAAACACACCACCGAGGCGCTCATCAGCGAGATCGAGAAGGCCCACCGCCCGACCACCTGACACAATCGGCGTCATGACCGAATCAGCGAATGTAGTGGCAACCGCCGATCTGGCCGATGAGATCGGCCCCGAGATCCGCAGCTGCGATACCCAGTTCATCCAGTTCGGTGGCCGTCAAGCGTTCGCCGGGCGGATCACCACGATCCGTTGCTTCCAGGACAATCTGCTGGTGAAGCAGACCCTCGGCGAACCGGGCGAGGGCAAAGTGCTGGTCGTGGACGGCGGGGCGAGCGTGCACACCGCGCTGGTCGGCGACATCATCGCGGGCCGCGGCGTGGACAACGGCTGGGCGGGCGTCGTCGTCAACGGCGCCGTGCGCGACTCGGCCATCCTGCGCACCCTCGACATCGGGGTGAAGGCGCTCGGCACCAACCCGCGCAAGAGCACCCAGACCGGCAGCGGCGAACGCGATGTGCCGGTGGAGTTCGGCGGCATCACCTTCGTCCCCGGCGAGATGCTCTACAGCGACCACGACGGCGTAGTCGTCCGCGCCGAGGACTGAGAACTCGCACAGGGTGCGGGTCAGGCCTCGCCGACCCGCACCTTGTGACCGGCCAGCACGACGATGTCGCCGACCTGCAGTTGCCTGCCACGGCGCAGTTCCACCTCGTCGTTGACCCGGACCAGACCCTGGGCGATCACCGACTTGGCCTCCGAACCGGAATCGATCAGGTTGGCCAGTTTGAGGAATTGCCCGAGCCGGATGACCTCGTCATCGATCGGCACGTCCACTGGTTCCGACATGCGCTAATACTTACCCCGTCGGGAAATCCGGTCGCCCACCGGGCCCCACGGTGACGAACACGCCGTCGGCGACCCCCTGCGGTTCGCACCCGCTGGCACGCACACTGGATCGGTGACTTCCACGCGGGCCGAGCAACACCCCAGCAGCTCCCTCGACCGGGTTCCCCATCGCGCGCACGGCAGGTTCTCCGAGGTACCGCACATCACCGGGCTGGTGCTCGGTGTGTTCGCGGTGCTGTGCGCGCTCTGGAGCCTGTCACCGGGGTTGCGGCAGCTCACGGAGGTGCCGCGCGATTATGTGGACACCCACTATTTCGACGCGCCCGACACGAGTCTGGTGTGGGCGCTGGTCGTCGGGTTGCTGGCCGGTGCGGCGGCGAGCCGCAAACGGGTGGCGTGGTGGTTGCTCGTCATCTATCTGACGCTGTACTCGATCACCAACATCGTCGACTACACGAGCACGCGGGAGCTGGACCCGCTGGTGGCGTTCGTCGTGCACGGTGTGGTGCTGGCGATCCTGATCGCCGCCCGCGCGGAGTTCTACACCCGGGTGCGGCCGGGCGCGGTGCGTAAGGCGCTCGCGGTGCTGGTCGGCGGCTGTGCGTTCGGGTGCCTGCTCGGTTGGGGTCTGGTCGAGCTGTTCCCCGGTTCGCTGCCGCGAGGTGCGCAGCGACCGCTGTGGGCGGTGTCGCGGGTGACCGCGGCCGTCCTGGTCGACAACGAACACTTCGACGGGCACCCGCCGGGCTGGGTGGATTTCGTGCTCGGCCTGCTCGGCGCCCTCGCGCTGATCGCCGCGGTGATCGTGCTGCTGCGGTCGCAACGGGCAGGCAACGCCATGACCGCGCTCGACGAGTCCGCTCTGCGCGGCCTGCTCGCGAGCGGCGATGTGGACGACTCGCTCGGCTATTTCGCCACCCGCCGCGACCGCGCGGTCGTCTTCGCCCCGAACGGCAAGGCGGCCATCACCTATCGCGTGGAGCTCGGCGTCTGCCTGGCGGCCGGTGATCCGATCGGACCGAAACAGGGCTGGCCGCAAGCTGTCCGGGCCTGGCTCGAGCAGGCCGACCGATTCGGCTGGGCACCGGCGGTGATGGGCGCGAGCGAGCAGGGCGCGCTGGTGTATCAGCAGGCGGGCCTGTCGGCGCTGCGCCTCGGCGACGAAGCCGTGCTCGACACCCGCACCTTTTCGCTGGCCGGTCCCGCCATGAAGCCGGTGCGCCAAGCCGCGAACAGATTGCGCAAGAACGGCTTCGGAATCAGGGTCCGCCGGGCCGGTGAGATATCGCCTGCCGAATTCGCCGAGGTGATCGCGCACGCCGACGCCTGGCGCGACACCGAGACCGAACGCGGCTTCTCGATGGCGCTCGGCCGCCTCGGCGACCCACTCGACGGTGACTGCCTGCTGGTCGAGGCGATCGACCACGACGAACGGGTGCACGCGATGCTCTCGTTCGTGCCGTGGGGACGCACGGGGGTGTCGCTGGAACTGATGCGCCGCGATCCCGCGAGCCCCAACGGCGTGATGGAGCTGATGATCTCCCAACTCGCCCTCAACGCCGATCAGTACGGCATCACCAGGATCTCGCTGAACTTCGCGGTGTTCCGCTCGGTCTTCGCCGAGGGCGGACGCATCGGTGCCGGACCGGTGCTGCGGGCGTGGCGCGGTGTGCTGCTGTTCTTCTCGCGCTGGTGGCAGCTCGAGGCGCTGTACCGCTCGAACGTGAAGTACCACCCGCGCTGGGTGCCACGGTTCTTCCTGTACGAAGACCGCAGGCAGCTGCCTCGGGTGGCGATGGCGAGCGGCCTGGCCGAGGGGTTCCTGCCGCGCCTCGGCCCACAACCCGACCCCGCCGTCCACACCGGGACCACGCCCGCCGTTCCGGCGACGGTCACCGGCCTGCACACCGACGGCAGCGCCCCCGACATCGACGCCGACGAGGAGTCCGGCCCCCGCCGCCCCGAACAGGTCCGCGTGCGGATGACCACCCTCGACCGCCTCACGGCGAGCGGCGTCGATCCCTACCCCGCCGCCTATCCGCCCACCCACACCATCGCCGACGCACGCCGCTGCCCGCACGGGACAACCGTGCGGGTAGCCGGTCGGATCACCCGCATCCGCGACTACGGCGGGGTGATCTTCGCGGTGGTCCGCGACTGGACCGGTGATATCCAGCTGCTCATCGACCGCGAACGGGTCGGCGCCCGCGCGGGCGAATTCAGCACCGACTTCGACCTCGGTGATCTCATCGAGGCGAGCGGCCGGATCGGCACGAGCCGACGCGGCGAACTGTCGCTGCTTGCCCAGGACTGGCGGATGAACGGCAAGTGCCTGCACCCGCTCCCCGACAAATGGCGTGGCCTCACCGATCCGGAGGCCAAGGTCCGGCGCCGCTACGTCGACATGGCGATCAACGCCGACAGCCGCGAACTGCTCGCCAAACGCAGCGCCGTCCTGCACTCGCTGCGCGAGTCACTGCACGACTGGGGTTTCCTCGAGGTGGAGACGCCGATCCTGCAGCAGGTACACGGCGGCGCCAACGCCACCCCGTTCCGCACCCACATCAACGCCTACGACCTGGACCTCTACCTGCGCATCGCCCCCGAGCTGTACCTCAAACGGCTGTGCGTCGGTGGTATCGAGAAGGTATTCGAGATCGGGCGGACCTTCCGCAACGAAGGGGTGGACTACAGCCACAATCCGGAATTCACCATGCTCGAGGCGTACGAGGCGCACAGCGACTATCTGCGGATGATGCAGCTGTGCCGCCGGCTGATCCAGGACGCGGCGGTCGCGGCCAACGGCGCCGAGGTGGTGCTGCGCCCCGACGGCACCGAGGTCGACATCTCCGGCGAATGGCGGGTACGCACGGTGCACGGCGCGCTGTCCGAGGCGCTGGGCACCGAGGTGACCGCGGCGACCGACCTCCCCCGCCTGCGCGAATTGTGCGACGGCGCCGGCATCACCTATCAGCGCGGATGGGACGCAGGCCAGGTCGTGCTGGAGATGTATGAGCATCTGGTCGAGTCCGAAACCACGGAACCGACCTTCTACCTGGACTTTCCCACCTCGGTCTCACCCCTGACCCGGTCCCACCGCAGTACCGCGGGCGTGACCGAACGCTGGGATCTGGTGGCCTGGGGAGTCGAACTCGGCACCGCCTACAGCGAGCTCACCGACCCCGTCGAACAGCGGCGCCGCCTCACCGAACAGTCCATGCTCGCCGCCGGTGGCGACCCCGAGGCGATGGAGCTCGATGAGGACTTCCTGCAGGCGCTCGAGCACGCCATGCCACCGACCGGCGGTCTCGGCATCGGGGTCGACCGGGTGGTCATGTTCATCACCGGACGCGGCATCCGCGAGACGCTGCCGTTTCCGTTGGTGAAACCGCGCTGAAATCGGGTACACCGACCTCGGCTGTAAACGATCTTGCGCGACACAGCGATGAACCACTGCGTCCCGCGAGTTTCCGAACGAAACTCGCAGCGACAGCAGTACTCTCGGATGTTCCGGCACCGGGAGGATGCCGGCACAACACACCATCGGATGGGGAAAAATATGTACCTTGACCTGCTGACATCGGCCGCACTGGTCGACCCACAGGTGCTCGCGGGCAGCATCGACACGCTCGCCGGCTCGGACCTGGTCACCGAACTGGCCGCGAAGAAGAAGGGGAAGAAGAGCAGCAAGGGTCTCATCATCGGCGGCGTGTGCTGCCTGCTGGTCGTCCTCGCCATCGTTGGCCTGGTCTTCATGCTCAAGAACAAGAAGAAGAACGACCAGCCGCCGAACCAGCCGCCCTACGGCGGCGGACCGGGTCAGGGTGGTCAGCCGCCTTACGGCCAGCCGCCGTACGGCCAGCCATGACGTGAACCGGGGGCTCGCGGCACTATCCTCGCCTCATGGCGAGGCACCCCCGCGAGTCCTCGGATCAGCACCTGGTCGCCAAGGGTCTTGTTGCGCGCAGGTAAGCGCGATCCCGAAGGGTCGCGGATGGCGCACTGGTTCGTGTCCAGTTCGGCTCTGATCGTCACGCTCGCCGCGCTCGTGCTCGCCGCGACGGTGCAGGTGCCGTGGGTGTCGCTCGAGGAGATCGCGACGAAGAACGGCGTCGTCCGGGGATATGTGGTCGAGAATCCACCCGGATATCTGAAGGTGCTGCTCGAACAGGAACGCGAGATCGTCATCGTCGACACCGCCGACGTCACCGGTCGCACGGAGATCGAGCCCGACCTCTGAGGCGACACAATGCCCGGTCATGGGGCACAGTGGGTGACGTGCAGCTGATTCTCGTGCGTCATGCCCAGCCCGACAAGGTCGTCGCAAGTACCTCCGCCGCCGATCCGGGTCTCACCGACATCGGCCGCCGTCAGGCCGAGCGGGTGCCCGCCGCGCTGGCCGCCCACGAGATCACCCGCATCGTGTCGAGCCCCCAGCGCCGGGCCCGCGATACCGCCGCACCGACCGCGCTCGCCCGCGACCTGCCCGTCGACATCATCGACGACCTCGCCGAATACGACCGCGATCTGCCCGCCTACATCCCCATCGAAGACGCCAAGACCGAATTCGCCGACGCCTACACCCGGATCAAGGCCGGTCTGCTACCCGAGCAGATCGACGGCCCCGCCTTCACCCGTCGCGTGCTGAGCGCCGTCGAACAACTCGTGGCCGCCACCCCGCACACCGAGACGGTCGTCGCCTTCGCTCACGGCGGGGTCGTCAATGTGCTGCTGGCCGACATCCTCGGCCTGGCCCGCCCGCTCACCTTCCCCGTCGACTACTGCTCGATCACCCGGATCCTGTACTCGCGCAGCGGAACGCGCACGGCGGCGACGATCAACGAGTCCGGTCACGTGTGGGACCTGCTGCCACGCAACCTCGCCCGAACGACATAGAAAAAGCCGGGTGCGAGAAACTCCCGCACCCGGCTTCACCTGCGAAAACTCAGGCGTGCGAGGCGATCCAGTCGCGCATCCAGGTGATGGCGGTGTGTCCGCCACCCACCGAGTAGCTGCCGTACAGGTGGTGCGCCTGCGACTTGTAGAACTGCTCGAGATCCTTGGCCCGCTTCTGGTTCGCCGCGTCCGAGAGCTGCGCCTGCAGCACCGGCACACCGCCGTGGGCCATCAGATCCTGCATGATCGCGCCCGCCTCGATCTGGTAGCGCCACATGTTCGCCGGGTTGGCATCCGAGCTCTGCGCCAGGAAGCCCGCGAACCGGGTGACGAAATCGTCGGTCGCCGTGGCGCAGTACAGGTCGTCGACCGCGCAGATGGTGCGGGTGCGGTCGCTGAGCCAGCCGAAGCCGCCGGGCCGCGCGCCACCGGCGCCCGCGCCCTGGGCATGCGGGCCGACCTGCACGTCACCGGGTGCCCGACGCGGATCGGAGATCAGGCCGACCGCGGCCACCCGATCGGCCGGAATGGTGCTGAGCCCGGTGCCGATCTCGGCCGCGAGATCACCCGCGGCGTCGGCGCCCTGGCTGTAGCCGACGAGGGCGGCCTTGGTGTTACCGCACTGCGCGAGCTTGGCCGAGATGAGGCCGCGCGCCGAATTCACCGCCTGCTTCTTGGAATTGCCGTAGACATCGCCCTCCCACGGGAAGGCGGTCGCCGCGTAGGTCACGTAGTCGACGTCGACATTGCGCGGCAACCCGTTGGTGACGCCGGACAGCATGCCGGGCCCCGGCGGCTTGTCGATGCCGGTCTCCCAAGTGCCGGGAATGGCGACGACATAGAGACTCGGGCAGGCAGGCGCCGCGCTGGCACTCCCGCTGCCGACAACGATTCCGGACAACATCGCCGCGGACGCACCGAGTGCCGCGACAATCTTCTTCACCTGCATACCGCTCCAGTTCCACCTTGCTCGCCGCTGGAGAGCAAACCCCGTTTACGTGTGGCTCCCAGACCTCGCCGCGAATCACAATAGAGGTACCACCACGCCTGTGCCACATGAGTATGACGAGCTTGTCCGATCGTTGTGACAGAATTCATTTCGGCCGAGTGAGCACCGCGCTCACCCGGCCCGCGCCGGCCTAGACCTCGAGGTCTTCCTCGATGCCCTTGAGCCGGTGGCGGGCCAGGGCGAGGTTGGCGCGGGTGCGGTCCAGCGCCAGGTAGAGGAAAAGCCCCTTGGACTTGCGGCCGGTCATCGGCCGGATCACGTGGTACTGGCCCGAGAGGGTGATGAGCATGTCCTCGATCTCCTCGTTGAGGCCGAGCTGCTCGATGGTCCGCAGCTTCGCGCGCACCACCTCGGTGTTGCCCGCCGCCGCGATCTGCAGGTCCAACGACTTGCTGCTGCTGAGCATTCCAAGAGCCATGCCGCTGCTGTAGTCGACGACCGCGGCGCCGATCGCGCCGTCGATCACCATCATGTCCTTGAGCGCCAGATCCATATTCGACATGTCGTACCTTTCAATCGTGCGCCGCCGCCAGATGAGCGGCGATGGCGCGAGCTACCGGACGCGACTCCAGGTGGAGCCGGCCGACGTTCACATCCGGGCCCGCGAGCACGGTGAGCGCGGTGTACCCGGCGGCGTAGATCACCACCTGCCCGTCGCTGCCGTGCACGACGACCTCGTTGAAACCACCGCCGTGCGCGGTGCTCGCCAACCGGTACGACAGCGACAGCTGCGCGGCGGCCAGCGCCGCCATCCCGGCCGGTTCGATATGGGCGGGTAGGTCGTGCTCGATGAGCAGGCCGTCGCTGGAGGCGACGACTGTGCCGGTGAGGTGGGGGACGCGGTCGCGCAGGGCGGTGAGCTCGGCCTGGACGGCCGGGTAGCTCTGCGGCAGCGGTCGCGTGGTCTGGTCCTGGCCGTACGGGGTGGGCCCCGTGAGCTCCGAACCGGTGGTCTTACGTTCGGGCAGCGGCATTTTGGTCAACTTTCCCCTCCACTCGCCGAGCAGCTTCCTGCGCCCGGTCATGCCAGCTCCGCCAACGCCGTCCTGATGCGGATCAGGAGGGCGCGATCCACCTGCTGCCAGGGTTGGTCGACCGGGGGTGTCCAGGAGTAGGTGTCCGCGCCGCGGGTGTTCCGGTCCGCGGTCCGGGCGGTTGTGCCCGGAGTCGGAGTTGTCGCGGCGGGGGTCCGGGCGGCCGCGCTCGCTTCCTCGACGAGCGCGTGCCTGCCCGAAGTCGGTGGGGCTACCGGCGACGGAACGCGGCGCGGAAGAGGCGGTATCGGTTTCCCGGCCGACGCAACCCGGGCAGACGCGATCGGGGTCGCGGCGTCGGTGCCCGAATTCTCTTGTGCTGCGGCGTAACCGGCGCCGCCCTGGGGTGCCGCGTGGCGTCCGTGCTCGGGCCGGGGTGCCACGGTGAGGTGGCGGGTGCGAGGCTCGGCGTCGGCCGATTCCGGTGCCTCGATCAGCCCGGCTCTGGTCAGGTCACGGACGGCGACGAGGCAGCCGTAGGTGGTGCGGCCGAGCTCGCGGGCTATGTCGGCGATGGTGCGGTGGTTGTCGGCCGCGGCGAGTACTTCGGCCTGGCCGACGGTGAGCACTGTGCGTTTGCGACGTGCCCGGTGCGCGGGCGAGACGGGGACCGTCGACACCATGTCGGCGGTCCACGGACCGGCGTCAGGGCGTCGGCGTCGCGCGCATTCGCTCACCAGTGCGTGCGGCGCGATCCGGCACACCGGAGCGAGCCAGTGCTCTTCCGTCGGAACGAATTCCGCTGCGGCCCCGGTTTCGAGCAGAAAGTAGGCCGCGTCGTAGGCCGAGAGCCTCGCGAGGGTCTCCAGACGTGGGCGGCGCAGCAGCGCACCCGGCTCGCCCGCGCGGGCACGGCGCAGGTCCTCGTCGGTCGCGACACCCGCCTCGACGGCGAGCCGGTCGAGACCGATGGTGCGCCGGCAACCCACCGAGGCGATAGCCCCACGGGCCAAATGGAATTCGCCGTCGCCCGCCCGCAATATCCCGGTGGAGCCTTGTTCTTCGAGCCGCTGGAGTTCTTCGGCGAGGGCCGCGCTCATCGGCCCGCCATTTCTTCCAGCGCGGCCTTGAGCTGATAGCGCGCCATTCCCAGATTGGCGGCGGCACCGTCGAATACCGCGTGGACGAAAAGTCTTCCCTCGAAATCGCCGTCGAGCAGGTGCAGCAGGTGAAAGCCCTTGTCGCGGCAGACGATCAGCTCACGGACATCGTCGTCGGCGGAGCTGCTCGAGAGCGCGGTGCACGCGAGGACCGTCCGCATGACGTCGGTGGTTCCCGCGGCGTCCTCGTGCTCGTCGACGATGTCGTGCGCGCCGACGGCGGCCACCGCCAGCCCGCTGGCACCGTCCACCAGCGTCACGCCACACGCACCGGGAATCTCCATGATGCGTTTCAGGCAGCCGTCGAGAGAATTCACCCGCGCCCCCGGTCTGTCCTCGAAAATGTTCGACAGCACGAGACGCTATACCCGCCCGCAAATTTCCGCATCCCGAACGCGGGAAAATTACTGTGCCACCGAAGTTTGCTGGTAGTTGCTGGAAAACCGCTCGGTATCAATACTTTTCGGTAACCAACGGACTCGTTCGCCGACACCACTCGAAGCCGGTGGTCAATCCCGGTTTCCGCCGTTCAGCGACCCGGTGGCGAACTTCCGTTTTAATAGTCTTCGCAGAACTCGCCATAGTGCGAATGCACGTCAGCGCCACTCAGCGGGTACCCCCACTTCGGTGGTAGTCGATGAAAGGACAGAACTCAGTCGAGCGGCTGCGTTCGAGGCAGGCTGGATCAGCCGGCCGCGCGGCGATACCAGGATTCGGCCTCCCGGTGCGCCCCTTCGGATTCGAGCAGGGCCGCGAGATTGGCCATCGCCTTCGGATGACCGAGATCGGCGGCGCGCCGGAAGCATCGCCGGGCCGCCGTGATCGCGCCCCGGCGACGCAGCAGCAGACCGAGGTTGTTGATCGAGTCGATATCGCCCGCCGCGGCCGCTTCGTCGTACCACGCTTCGGCGTCGTCGAGCCGGTTGTCGTCCTCGAGCAACCGCGCGAGGTTGTACATCGCGTCCACGTGCCCCGCGAGTGCCGCGTGGTGGTACCAGGTTTCGGCCTCGGCGATATCGCCGCTCTGATACAGCATGGTGGCCAGGTTGTACATGGCGTTGCCGTTGCCGCCCGCCGCCGCCCGCCGATACCAGATCTCGGCCTCGGCCAGCTCCCCGAACTGATCGAGCAACACCGCGAGATTGTTCATCGAGCGCGTATGCCCCGCCGCCGCCGCCCGCCGGAACCAGTACTCCGCACCCTCGTAATCGCTGTGATCGTGGTAGAAGTGGGCGAGGTTGTGCATAGCGGTACCGTCACCGCGCTCTGCTGCGCGGCGCAGATACGCCAACGTTCCCGGCGGCAACGGCACAGCTCCCCCTCGGATCTCCCGTACACCTCGTCACGGAAAGTCTATGTGCTGCAAGGAAGATCGGCCACGTTGTATTTCTTGCACCCAATCCCATTGAGCGCCTGTGCGGTTGAGTTCCCAACGCACACCCCCGGCAAACTCTACCGACGGGGTTCACCCGAACGGTTCGTCTTGCCCGGTCGCGATCCGTGGGAGATCAGCGACTGTCATCGACTTCTCGCCCACAGCGATAGTGGCAGCCAGCAGCTGACGACGGCCCTCTGCGGAGGACACCAACGTCGCCGGTGCTCCTCCCCCGATCCCCGGGTTGGCCTCGACCCACCACCGGGCACATTCCCAAGGCTGCTTGACTGCGTCCAATGCTGTATTGATCAGCGCGACCTCCGGATAGACGCCAGGCCGACTCGCATCGACCTGAAAAGTGGGAAAGCGAAAAGACCTACCAACAGGCAGACCCAGTAGTTGGGCGCGTGATCGCAACGACCGCACGGCACTGGTTCTACGCTTCGAGACACTGCTGGTATCGAGGAGCTTTCCCGCCTCGGCGGTGCTCACCCATTCGAAGTGCCGCAGGATCTCCCGGTGCTCGGACGGTATCGGATCTGCGCTAGGACGGTAGCCCGCCGACCAGATCGCTTCGTTCTCCCAACCTGACGGGAAACCCATCTGCTCGACCGGGAGTCCGAGACCGGCGAATTGTCCGCTCACCAAGTCGATGACCCGGGCACGCCAGGTCGACAGTGGATTGATCTGCGTGGTCAGGAACGCGAGGACTGCCAATGACGCATACACCCTCGACTTGGATCGAGGCACTGACGCATGCACGAGTTCGGCGGTATTGTCCAACCTACCGAGCTGCACCGCCATGTTCCTGTTCCACAGGCGGCCGTGGTGCGCACAGATGTTTCGGATGTAGGTGAGATTCTGCATCCAGCCTGCCAGTGCGGCACCGTCGCCTTCACAGTCCGAATCGAAGATTCCGAACGTCTCCGCGATCAAGCTCTTGTGCCGGGCTTTCAATCCGTCGACGAGTTTGACCAGGCTGCCGAAGCTCAGCAGTTCGGTGACTACCCAAATCGGCAGCGGCATACCGTACTTCGTCTTGAAATGGGTGACGAAGTCTTCCTTCGACCGGCCCTCTTCCGTCGTCACATTCGACAGCCATTTCATGTGCTCGCTGCCGATCCATGGTGACCGACTGGCAAGCGGCCGTGTCTCGTCGAATCTGGTGAAGGTCGGATCGAGCGCTGCGGGATCGAGATGGGCGAACGCACCTCCGGCACCGACGATGTACCCCAAGCGCATCCGCAACGCGACTTCGACCCGTTCGATTCCGTCCAACACGAGCAATCGCAGCAGCCGATCGAACTCGTACAGTTCGACCACTCGGTCGAGCGTGGTACCTGGTACGAAGATGTCACTACGCCGAGGGCAGTCGCATGTCGCTGCGCAGGGCACGGCATGTTCGCGGAAGGTATAGCAGTAGCCGCTGAGCCGGTAGTACCCGATCGCTAGCAGCTGTGAGATTGCCGCAGCCTCGTCGGTGATCACCATCCCACGCTGTCGGAGCAACTCGACCTGCTCCGACAGCGTCTTATACGGCTTGTCGTAGCTGGTAACAAGCGGATTCGTACCGATTTCCGACCCCCCTGCTAGTATTGGACTACACGGCCGATCGTCCACTCCCGCACCAGGGAGGGGCGGTCGGTTCTCTATTTCTGACTCTCCTGAAGCGCCAACTCGGACCGCAGTTCACGCAAAGTCCGCCCCGATGGCACGTGAATCCAGTTGTGCCAACCGTCGATATCGGTACCGACCAGGTCCTTGAGTGCAGGCGAAGGGGCGCTGTACAGGCCGTTTGCGGTCCGGATCGAACCGCCCTCCACGATTTCGGCAACGACCACCTGGCCCTTGCGAACGCGTTCATGACGCAACTGATCTCCGACAGCGACCAAGCCTGCGTCTACAAGCGCGGAGAGGCGACCCCTTCGAGGGATCACGTCCATCACCAGGCCTTCCACACTCGGCTTTTCGCCGTCCAAGAGCAACCTCCGCAACACGTCGTTGGGCTGCTCGAAACCCCGACGATTGTGCACAAGCGCCTGGTAGACGTCGTCGTCAACACTGATCTGGTGATTCATATCCCGCCTTCACTTAGGTGCAAGTTCACTGTACGCCTGTGCGATAACAAAGTGCAGCGATTTTTCCAAAGTTTAAGGATCAGGTAAGGCGAAGGCGAGCCCAGGACTGCGGATCGGCATGCGTGAAGTGCTCAACGCAAAGCGCCCGCAGACTCAACGAGTCTGCGGGCGCCTTCGGTCGAACTGATTACCGCTGGGCGACAGCGGTCGGGGGGATCGGCGCGGGGAGCGCGGTTTCGCCCTCGAGGTACTTGTCGACGGCGGCCGCGGCGGCGCGGCCCTCGGCGATGGCCCAGACGATGAGGGACTGGCCGCGGCCCATGTCACCGGCGACGAAGACGCCGGGGATGTTCGTTGCCCAGTTCTTGTCGCGCTGGACGTTGCCCCGGCCGTCGTAGCCGACGCCCAGGTCGGTCAGCAGGCCCGGCTTCTGCGGGCCGACGAAGCCCATGGCCAGCAGCACCAGGTCGGCTTCGAGGGTGAAGTCGGTGCCTTCGACCTTCTCGAAACGGCCGTTGACCATCGTGACCTCGTGCGCCTCGAGGCCGGTGACCTTGCCGTCCTTGCCGACGAAACGCTCGGTGTTCACGGAGAACACGCGCTCGCCGCCCTCCTCGTGCGCCGAGGAGACCCGGTACATGAGGGGGTAGGTCGGCCACGGGGTGGAGCCGGCGCGCTCCTCCGGCGGACGGGGCATGATCTCGAACTGGTGCACCGACTCGGCACCGTGGCGGTGCGAGGTGCCGAGGCAGTCGGCGCCGGTGTCGCCACCACCGATGATGACGACCTTCTTGCCCTTCGCGTGGATGGGCGGCAGGCCTTCTTCGTCGGTGATGTCGTCGCCGAGCTGCACGCGGTTGGCCAACGGCAGGAACTCCATCGCCTGGTGGATGCCGTCGAGCTCGCGGCCCGGGATGGGCAGGTCGCGGGCGATGGTGGCGCCACCGGCGAGCACGATCGCGTCGAAACGCTCACGCAGCTGCTCGGCGGTGATGTCGACGCCCACGTTCACGCCGGTCTTGAAGATGGTGCCTTCGGCTTCCATCTGCGCCAGACGGCGGTCGATGACCGACTTCTCCATCTTGAATTCCGGGATGCCGTAGCGCATCAGGCCGCCGATGCGGTCGTCGCGCTCGAACACGGTGACGGTGTGACCGGCACGCGTGAGCTGCTGGGCGGCGGCCAGACCCGCCGGGCCCGAACCGACGACGGCGATCTTCTTGCCGGTCAGGCGGGTGGGGTACACGGGGGTGACCCAGCCCTCGTCGAAGGCGTTCTCGATGAGTTCGACCTCGACCTGCTTGATGGTCACCGGCTGCTGGTTGATGCCGAGCACGCACGACGCCTCACACGGCGCCGGGCACAGTCGCCCGGTGAACTCCGGGAAGTTGTTGGTGGCGTGCAGCCGGTCGATGCCCTCGCGCCACGAGTCCTTGTACACCAGGTCGTTCCACTCGGGGATCAGGTTCCCGAGCGGACAACCATTGTGACAGAAGGGGATACCGCAGTCCATGCAGCGGCTGGCCTGCTTCTGCAGGGTCTCGTGAGAGAACTTGTCCTCGTAGACCTCTTTCCAGTCGAGCAGACGCAGCTCGACCGGTCGACGCGCCGGGAGTTCCCGCGAGGTGTGCTTCAGAAATCCTTGTGGGTCAGCCACGAGCCGCCTCCATAATCGCCTCGTCAACGTCCTTGCCGCTCTTCTCGGCTTCGGAGATGGCGAGCAGAACCTTCTTGTATTCGCGGGGCATGACCTTCACGAAGTGGTTCACCTGCTGGGACCAGTCGCTCAGGATGCGTTCGGCCACAGCCGAACCCGTCTCGTCGCGGTGGGTGCTGATGATGTCGCGCAGCCAGGTGAAGTCGTCACCGGAGAGCTGCTCGATCGCATCGGCCTGATCCGGGTTGACGCGCTCGGCGAGCGTGCCCTCCGGGTCGTAGACGAACGCCACACCACCCGACATTCCGGCGCCGAGGTTGCGGCCGGTGCCACCGAGGATGACCACGCGGCCACCGGTCATGTACTCGAGCGCGTGGTCGCCCACACCCTCCACGACCGCGGTGGCGCCGGAGTTACGCACGCCGAAGCGCTCGCCCGCGACACCGTTGATCAGGATGCGGCCGCTGGTGGCGCCGAACATGATCACGTTGCCCGCGATGATGTTGTCCTCGGCGACGAAGCCGGCGGGTGCGTTGAGCGACGGGCGGACCACGATGTGACCACCCGAGAGACCCTTGCCGACATAGTCGTTGGCGTCACCCTGCACGCGCAGCGTGATACCGGCCGGGACGAACGCGCCGAAGCTGTTGCCCGCCGAACCGTTGAAGGTGATGTCGATGGTGTTGTCGGGCAGGCCCGCGCCACCGTAGAGCTTGGTCACCTCGTGGCCGAGCATGGTGCCGACCGTGCGGTTCACGTTGGTGATCTTGGTTTCGATCTTCACGGCCTTGCCACGCTCGAGCGCGGGCGCGGCCTGGGCGATCAGCTCGTTGTCCAGCGCCTTGTCCAGACCGTGGTCCTGGGTGCCGGTGCAACGGGTGTCCTGGTTCATGAACGCCGTCTCCGGCATGTCCAGAATCGGGGACAGGTCGAGCTTGGCGGCCTTGAAGTGCTCCTTGGCCTTGGCGGTGTCGAGCAGGTCGACCCGGCCGATGGCCTCGTCGAGCGTGCGGAAGCCCAGCTCGGCGAGCAGCTCACGCACCTCCTCGGCGATGAACAGCATGAAGTTCTCGACGAACTCCGGCTTGCCGGTGAAACGCTCACGCAGCACCGGGTTCTGGGTGGCGATACCCACCGGGCAGGTGTCGAGGTGGCACACACGCATCATCACGCAGCCCGAGACGACCAGCGGAGCGGTCGCGAAACCGAACTCCTCGGCGCCGAGCAGCGCGGCGATCATCACGTCGCGGCCGGTCTTCATCTGACCGTCGACCTGGACCACGATGCGGTCGCGCAGGCCGTTGAGCAGCAGCGTCTGCTGGGTCTCGGCCAGGCCGAGCTCCCAGGGTCCACCCGCGTGCTTGAGCGAGGTCAGCGGCGAAGCACCGGTACCGCCGTCGTGACCCGAGATGAGCACGACGTCGGCGTGCGCCTTGGACACACCGGTGGCGACGGTGCCGACACCCGGCTCCGCGACAAGTTTCACGTGAATCCGAGCCTGCGGGTTCGCGTTCTTCAGGTCGTGGATCAGCTGCGCCAGATCCTCGATCGAGTAGATGTCGTGGTGCGGCGGCGGCGAGATGAGACCGACGCCCGGCGTGGAGTGACGCACCTCGGCGACCCACGGGTACACCTTGTGCGCGGGCAGCTGGCCGCCCTCACCCGGCTTGGCACCCTGGGCCATCTTGATCTGGATGTCGGTGGCGTTGGTCAGGTAGTGCGCGGTGACACCGAAGCGACCCGACGCGACCTGCTTGATCGCCGAACGACGCCAGTCGCCGTTCTCCTCCACCTCGAAGCGAGCGGGGCTCTCGCCGCCCTCACCGGAGTTGGAGCGGGCACCGAGACGGTTCATCGCGATCGCGAGGGTCTCGTGCGACTCGGCCGAGATCGAGCCGTAGCTCATCGCGCCGGTCGAGAACCGCTTCACGATCTCGCGGGCGGACTCGACCTCGTCGATCGAGATCGGCGCACGCACGCCCTTCTTGAACTTGAACAGACCACGCAGCGCGGCGAGGCGCTCGGACTGATCGTCGACCAGCTTGGTGTACTCCTTGAAGATCGAGTACTGGCCGGTGCGGGTGGCGTGCTGCAGCTTGAACACCGTGTCCGGGTTGAACAGGTGGTACTCGCCCTCGCGCCGCCACTGGTACTCACCGCCCACCTCGAGCTCGCGGTGGGCGCGCTCGTTGCGGTTCTCCAGGAACGCGGTGCGGTGGCGGATGGCCACCTCTTCGGCGATCTCGTCGAGACCGATACCGCCCAGCGGCGAGCGCAGGCCGGTGAAGTACTCGTCGACCAGGTCCTGGGCCAGGCCGATCACCTGGAACAGCTGGGCGCCGTTGTAGGAGGCGAGGGTGGAGATGCCCATCTTCGACATCACCTTGAGCACGCCGTTGCTGGCCGCGGTGCAGTAGTTCGCGACGGCCTTGCGGTAGTCGGCGGCCAGGTCGCCGGTGCTGGCGGGCAGCGAGAGCGAGCCGCGCTCGAGCATGTCCTCGATGGACTCGAAGGCCATGTACGGGTTGATCGCGGCCGCGCCGAAGCCGACGAGGGCGGCCATGTGGTGCACCTCGCGGGCGTCACCGGCCTCCACGACCAGGCCGACCATGGTGCGGGTGCGTTCGCGCACCAGGTGGTGGTGCACCGAGGAGGTGAGCAGCAGCGACGGGATCGGCGCCAGCTTCTCGTTGGACTCGCGGTCCGACAGCACGATGATGCGCGCGCCGCCGTCGATCGCGGCCGAGACCTGGGTGTTGATGGCCTCGAGTGCCCGGCGCAGACCCTCGCCGCCCTCGGCGACCGGGTACAGACCGCGGACCACGACCGAACGCAGCTCGGGGTGGCTGCCGTCGTCGTTGATGTGGACCAGCTTGGCCAGCTCGTCGTTGTCGAGGATCGGCTGCTCGAGCGCGATCTGCTTACACGACTCCGGGCCGGGGTGCAGCAGGTCGGCCTCGGGGCCGATGTTGCGCTTGAGGCTGGTGACGACCTTCTCGCGGATGGCGTCCAGCGGCGGGTTGGTGACCTGCGCGAACAGCTGCGAGAAGTAGTCGAACAGCAGGCGCGACCGGTTCGACAGCACCGCGATCGGGGTATCGGTGCCCATCGAGCCGAGCGCCTCACCGCCGGTCTTGGCCATCGGGGTGATGAGCAGGCTCAGGTCCTCGGTGGTGTACCCGAAGATCTGCTGACGAATGAGCACGCGGTCGTGCGACATGTGCACGTGCGGGCGGTCGGGCAGGTCGGCCAGGCGGCTCACGCCCGCGTCCAGCCATTCCTGGTACGGCTCGGCGGCGGCCAGTTCCGACTTGATCTCGGCGTCGGTGACGATGCGGCCCTGCTCGGTGTCGACCAGGAACATCTTGCCCGGCTGCAGGCGGATCTTCTGGACGACGGTCGAGGGGTCGATGTCGAGCACGCCGACCTCGGACGCCAGCACGACCAGTCCGTCCTCGGTGACCCAGATGCGGCCCGGGCGCAGACCGTTGCGGTCGAGCACGGCGCCGATCTTCTTGCCGTCGGAGAAGCAGACCGAGGCCGGTCCGTCCCACGGCTCCATCAGCATCGAGTGGTACTCGTAGAACGCCCGCAGCGCGGGGTCCATGTTCTCGTTGCGCTCCCACGCCTCGGGGATCATCATCATGATCGCGTGGTGCAGGTCGCGCCCGCCCAGGTGCAGCAGTTCGAGCACCTCGTCGAAGCGGGCGGTGTCGCTCGCGCCGGGGGTACAGACGGGGAAGATCTTGTTCAGGCGGTTGTTGCCCGCCTCGTCCTTGCCGAACACGTCCGAACGCAGCAGCGCCTCACGCGCGCGCATCCAGTTCTCGTTACCGGTGACGGTGTTGATCTCACCGTTGTGGGCGACCCGGCGGAACGGGTGCGCCAGCGGCCACGAGGGGAAGGTGTTGGTGGAGAAGCGCGAGTGCACGATGCCGATGGCCGACTCGACGCGCTCGTCCTGTAAGTCCAGGTAGAACGCGCGTAGCTGCGGCGTGGTGAACATGCCCTTGTAGATGAAGGTCTCGCCGGACAGGCTCGGGAAGTACACCGACTCCTTGCCGACGGCGCCCTCGCCGGGACCCGCGTTGCCGAGCTCGTGCTCGATGCGCTTGCGGATCACGTAGGCGCGACGTTCCAGGTCCATGCCCGAGAGCTGCTCGGCCGAGTTCTTGGGCGAGCCGATGAACAGCTGACGGAAGGTCGGCATGGCATCGCGGGCCAGCGCGCCGAGCGAGGACTCGTCGATCGGCACCGCGCGCCAGCCGAGTACGGCCATGCCCTCTTCGGCGACGATCTTCTCGACGCCGTAGGCGGCACGCGCGGCTTCGCGGCGGGCCTGCGGGAGGAAGGCGATACCGGTGGCGTAGGAGCCTGCCTCGGGCAACTCGAAGTCCACAACCGCGCGGAAGAACTTGTCCGGGAGCTGGATCAGGATGCCCGCGCCGTCGCCGGAGTTCGGCTCGGCGCCCGCGGCACCTCGGTGCTCCAGGTTCAGCAGTGCCGTGATGGCCTTGTCGACGATGTCTCGACTGCGTCGTCCGTGCATGTCGGCGACGAATGCGACGCCGCAGGCGTCGTGCTCGTATGCCGGATCGTAGAGCCCGGTGACACCGGGTGACCTGTGGCCAGGAAGTTGCGTCATGCCTCTGCCTTCAAGAAAGTCGGCTGTCGATGATCGGCCACCCAGCAAGCTGAGCGTGGACCCTTCGTCGTTTCGCCTCCGTCAAGACTGCGTCCGTACGATCCGAAACCAGCGGCGATGATGGTTTGCGGCGTGCAGTCACGTCTCCAGTTGTCCACCCGCTTCGTTGACGTAGTGGGGGTGCTCAGAGGTAACGGGACGCTTACCTGTCCCTTACCTCCGCGCGGGGTTTCACCCGCTACTCTTGGCCCGGTTTCACCGGACCCCGAGCAGGTGGTTGTGCCGAACAAGGGTGCGTTCGGCGTAAGAGCAAACGATAAGTCAGACCGCAGACCCAACCAACTAAGGTTGGGCTTAGTAACCCTGTCTAGCTGGGGTTTGTAACGCCAGCCCGTATCGTCACGCGCGTCGTCCAGTGTAAAGCAGGGCGGGGGCCGGATCGATCCCGCAGAACCGGCGCCGACCTGCGCGAACACCGTCGACGGGCGAGCCGGAACCGGCCGGAGGTGTGTGACCTTCGACCGAACTCAGCTGCATCGCAGCAGGATTCCCCAGCAAAGCGCAGGTCAAACCTATGGTTTCCCGCTAACCAGAGCCACCGACGGTGAGATATTCCCGACAGCGCCCCGACATGCCCTGGTAGTCAGCCAACCGTACGGTCTGCAAGTGAGACGCTCTTCACAGCACATATCCAGCTAACGCGCGGCAGTGTCGTTCGCCACACGACGGCCCCGAAGCGGCCACCGATGCGGCTCGCCGAGACCGACACGCCGAGGTCGGCGGCCCGCGCCGCTACCGCCGCGATGCCGGGAGTTCGGATCTGTGAGGCTGACCACAAATACCGCTTCGCCGCTCGGTGTGGCGGCGCCGGGCCTGTCACGCTGACACCACGAATCCATGACAGTTTCGCCACGCGAAAGAACCGGGGAGAAGGTATGACCGGCACACTCGCCTGGCTCGGCGGCGGCCTCGTCACGCCTTCGCGCGACCACAACGGGCCCGACAACGCCGGATATGTCGTCACCGGCGCCGCGGTGGCGCTGTTCGCCGTGGTCGCGGGACTGGTCACCGCCGTCGCGCTCGCCGCGGCCGACGGGATCGGGTTCTTCTTCGTCGCCGTGCTCGCGCTGCTCGCCGCCGTGGCGGCCGGTGCGATCGGGCGGGCGCTTGCCACCAGGAACACCACCGACGACCGGCGCGGCACCGCCGCGCGCGTCGGAATCGGCGTGCTGGCCGGGGTGTTCGTGGCCGAGCTGGCCACCACCGTGCTGCTCGGCGGGACCGTCGACCGCGAGCTGGACGTGCGCGCCCACGCCGACGCCGAACAGGCGCCTGCCGTCGTCACCGCGCGCGCCGAGTACGACCTCGCCGTCGCCGACCGCACCGCGCTCGACGCGTCCATCGCGACCGCGCAGGCCGATATCGACCGCAACCTGGTGATCGCGCGCTGCGAGTTCAATCCGACCCCGGAGTGCCCGCAGACCCGCATCACCGGTGTTCCCGGTCGTGGACCCGAGGCCCAGACCGCCAACGAGATGCTCGACGACGCCCGCAAGCAGCTCGCCGCCGCACAGGCCCGCACCGACGGCCTCGACCAGCGCGTACGCGCCGAAACGGCCGAGCTGGCCGCCGCCCGCGCCGACGCCTTCGCCGAGGGCGATCGCGGGATCGGCGCCCGCTGGCTGGCCATGAACGGCTACACCGCCGATC
Source organism: Nocardia sp. GTS18 (assembly GCF_013839555.1). Classification (NCBI taxonomy): domain Bacteria; kingdom Bacillati; phylum Actinomycetota; class Actinomycetes; order Mycobacteriales; family Nocardiaceae; genus Nocardia; species Nocardia sp. GTS18. The sequence goes on from NZ_JACBIU010000011.1 coordinate 42,533, forward strand.
ACCTCGGCGGCGCCGCGCTTCGCCTGCTGATGCTGGTCGCGGGAATCGCGCTGGCGTTGTTGCCGCTGCTGCTGCGCTGGTGGCGTGGGGAGACCGCGCTGGACCGCAAGGTCGCCGCCGACGAGATCGCCGACCGGGCCGAACGCGCCGCCGACGCCGCCATCGCGGTGAAACAGGCCGAGGTGCGCACCGAGACGGCGGTGCTGCGGGCCGACCAGGAACTCGACTCGCAACGGCTGGCCATCGAGGCCGACGGCGTGATCGATCGAGAACGCCAGCGAACCAGGATCATCGCCGCGATCGGCGGTTTCGAGCTCGGGTACACCGAGCCGCATCGAAAGGACGAGTCCGTGGCTCTGGAACCGACTTCGCAGCAGCAGCTGCCCGCCGGATACCTCCCGCACGCCCTGCCGCACGGCCAGGCCGGTGCGCTGGTACCCGCCGAGCAGGCACCGCCGCAGGCGCCGACCGGGGGCGGGCTGGAGCTGCCGATCATCGGGACCGTGCCGTTCACCGACACCGCCGCGCGCTGGATCCGGCCGCTCGTCCCGTCGTTCGTCGCCAATGCCATCGACTCGGCCACGCATCCGCTGCGGACCGCGCGACAGGCGTTCGAAGAGGTCGAGGAGGTGACCTTCACGCTGCGCCGCAGCCGGAAGGTGACCGTCGATACCCAGGACTCGCAGCAGCAGTTCCAGCACGCACCGCAGCAGCAGTTCCAGCAGGCGCCCGGGCAGCAGGGTTACCTGCCCGCGGGTTATCCACCGCCGCAGTACAACCCGTACGCGCAGCAGATCGCGTCGAATGTGGTGGACGCGCCCGGCCGGAACTACCACCCGGATCCGCGGCAGTACCCTGGGCAGCCGAGCTACACCGCATTGCCCGCAGGACAGGGCACGGCGCTGCCCGCCGCCGGGCAGGGTGAACTGGCCGGGTCGGACGCGCAGGAGCTGCCGGGTGGCCGACAGCGTCAATTGCCGCCTGCTCGATAGCTCAGTGGACATCTGTTCACTGGGCGTCAGCGGTGATCGATCGCACCGACGACCTCCGGGTGCGCACGACAAAACGCGCGACCATCAGTTGTTATACGTACCGGATTCGCCGGTGACCTAGCTAACAAGGTCGCCTGTTCAGGGTGATTCGGTTTACAGTTCGAGTGTGATCAGCGACGTACGCTCCGGGACGTCTTCGCCCTGGGGTTCGCCCCTGCTCGGACCCGCCGAGGAGAAGGCGACCATCCGCCGGGTGCGGGTGCAGTTGCTGCTCACCGCTCCCCTGCTCATCGCCAACCTCATCGGCATCGCGATGACCATCGTGCTCGCGGGATTCGTGCTGCCGGGGCCGAGCATGTTCACCGGGCGGCTGCTGCTGGTGAACGCCGTCTTCACGCCGCTGTGCGCGGTGGCCGCGCTCGCGATCGGCACGGTGTGGGGGACCGTCGCCGGGCTGCGAACCATGCGCTGGGCCACCGACCCCGACCACGTGCCGACACCGGCCGAACAGCGCGTCACCGTCTCGGCGCCGCGCTGGATGGTGCTGCAGCAGGCGATGCTGTGGACCCTGGCGCTCATCGTGCTCACCATCGTGTACGGCGTGATCGAGCCGGGGCTCATCCCCAAACTCATCCTCGCCATCGGGTCGGCCGCGATCGTGGTGTGCGCCAACAGCTATCTGATCGTCGAATTCGCGCTGCGGCCCGTCACCGCGCGGGTGCTGCAAGCCGATCCGCAACGCCGGCGCGGCATCGGCGTGTTCGGACGCACCATGCTGTCGTGGCTCGTCGGTGTCGGTGTGCCGGTGGCGCTGGCGATGGTCGTCGCCATCTGGGCACTCGCCGATCCTCAAGTGAGCAAGGCGCGCCTGGCCGTGTGCGTGCTCAGTCTCGGCGGCTCGGCGCTGCTGTTCGGCATGCTGCTGATGGCGCAGGTCGTCGCCGCGACTGTCGCGCCGATCCGTGGCGTACGCCAGGCGTTGCGCCGGGTGGAGAACGGCGACCTCGACGCCGAGATCGCGCTCTACGACGGCACCGAACTCGGTGAGCTGCAGAGCGGGTTCAACCACATGGTGCACGGCCTGCGCGAACGCGCCATGATCGAGGACCTGTTCGGAAAACACGTCGGCCACGATGTCGCCATGGCCGCCATCGCCTCACGCCCCGTCCTCGGCGGGACCGAAACCGAGGCCGCCGCCCTGTTCATCGACATCATCGGCTCCACGACCATGGCCGCCACCCTTCCCGCGCCCGAGATCGTCGGCATCCTCAACCGCTTCTTCGACATCGTCGTCGACGAGGTGGAACGCCACGGCGGTCTGCTCAACAAGTTCGAAGGCGACGCCGCCCTCGCCATCTTCGGCACTCCCGCGCCGCTGGAAGACGCGGCGGGCGAGGCCCTTTCGTGTGCCCGCGCCATCCAGCGCCGCCTGCGCGACACCTCCGACCTGGACGCGGGCATCGGCGTCGCCGCCGGGCGCGTGGTCGCGGGCAATGTGGGCACCCACAACCGCTACGAGTTCACCGTCATCGGCGATGCGGTCAACGAGGCGGCCCGCCTGTGCGAACTGTCCAAGCAGTACGAACAACGCCTGCTCACCTCCGCAACCACCCTCACCAAGTCCGCGCCGACCGAAGCGAACCACTGGACCCTCGGCGAGCAGGTCACACTGCGTGGCCGCCTCGAACCCACCCACCTCGCCCTTCCGCACACTCCGTGAACCCACTCCCCCGGCCCGGCCCCGCTAGACTCGGGCCGTGCGCCCCGCCGTGACCACGGTCGGCGCCGTCGGGGCGGGCATCGATCCGGCACAAACGCCGACGGTCCCGATCCGCCCCCTGCGATTTTGCGAACTGCTCGACGAGCCGTTCGCCCTGATCCAAGCCCATATCCGGCCGCTGGCCGCGCTCGCGGGGGCAACGCTCACCCTCGCCGTACTCGGTGTACTCGGCATCACCGGCGTGGTCTCGCACCTCACCGACGGCTCCGACGCGGGTACCGCGTGGGCGGTGGTGCTGGCAACGGCCGCGTTCGGATGGTTGTCGCGGTTGGTGTTGCGTGGTGTGACCGTTGCCCTGGTGCTGGCCGACTTCTCCGGCGCCCGCATCAACCTGCGGTCCGGCCTTCGGACTGCCGCACACCACGGCGGGCCGCTCGTGCTCGCGCAGATCATGTTCTCGCTCATCGGAATCGGCGTGTTGGCGGTCGGCAGCCTGCTCGTTATCACCTATCCGCTCGCCCTGATCTGGCTGTCGAATCTGCGTGCCCGCCGATTCGTCACCGAACCCGCGATCATCGCCGAGAACGCCGGCTACCGGCCCGCCGTTGCCCGCTCGAAAGACCTGGTGGAGGGCGCGAACTGGAGCATCGGCGGTCTCTGGCTCACCCAGCGGGTGCTGTTCGCCGTGCTCGCGGTGCCCGCCTTCGGCATCCCCTTCTTTCTGTCGGACTTCTCCGGCACCCACCGATGGGCCTTCATCACGCTGGTCGTCGGTGGCCTGCTGCTGGTGGTGACGGTCGCCGAGATCGTGGAATCCACCAGCCGGGTGCTCTGCTATATCGACCGTCGCTGTGTCCGCGAAGGGCTCGACATCCGCATTCCGGGTGAGAACCGATGAACGACAACCAGGTCGGTCCCCCGCCACCGCCCCGGCTCGGCCCGGCCGCCGACCATCGCGCCGAAGCCGAGAACGCCGCGGGCCGCCGCGATTTCGACCGTGCCGTACGGGAACGCTTCCGCGCGGTCCTGCGTGGACTGGAACAGAACGGCAGCCTGCCGGTACGCCGCTCACGCACCGCGCAGGAAACCGCCGACGACGCGACCCTCACCCTTCCACCCGAACAGTCCGCCGAATTACATCCGGCGGCAAGCACTTTCGACGAGGTCGTCTACGGCGGCCGCCGCGCCACCGAGGACGAATACCGCCACCTCGAATACGCCGACCGCTATTCCCAGCACGCGCCACCGCCGGCCGCCGAGCCGGTCGACATCGAGATCGTCGACACCGAACCCGCACCGCGCCGACAACTTCCGCCACTTCCGGCGATCCTGCGCAACCCACGGTTCTGGGCGGTCCTCGCGGGCATCCTGTTCCTCGGCGTGCTCCTGTACGCGGGCCTGCAATCCTGCGGCGCGCCCAACGCACCGACCCCGCCCGACCCGCCACCGAACATCGACAGCCCACCGGACCGGCCCGACGACCTCCCCGATCCCGCGGGCAGCGACTCGATCTTCAGCACCCTCCCCGGCTGGCTGGCCTACGGCGGCCTGCAACTGCTCATCGCCTTCGCCGTGGTGGTGTGGTGGCGAGCCCGCAGGCGCGGCGCACTCGTCGGCGAACCGCGCCCGGTGGAGGTGGCCGCCAACGAACTGCTCGCCGGCCAGGCCGGGCTGTACCGCCGCTCGGGCGACGTGGCCTACGTCGCCCACATCCTGCGCTCGGCGACCCTGCGCCGAATCCGACCACGCCTCGGCACCCCAACCGACGACCAACTCGTCGCGACCGTCGCCACCCGCCTCGGCACCCCAGCCCCCCAGATCGGCACCGTACTGTTCGGCCCGGTGCCCGACGAATCAACCCTCTACCACGTTGCCGCACACCTCGAATGGATCGAGACGGAGCTCGGATGACCGACAACACTGTCCTGCAGAAGACGCCGACCGCGGCGGAGGCCGGGGCGGCGTTGGCCGCCTTGCGTACCGAGATCGGGAAGGCGGTGGTCGGTAACGATCAGGCCGTGCTGTACCTGGTGCTCGCGCTGCTGTGCCGGGGGCACGTGCTGCTGGAAGGTGTACCGGGCGTGGCCAAGACGCTGCTGGTGCGTGCGCTGGCCACCTCGCTCGACCTCGAGCATGCCCGGGTGCAGTTCACGCCCGACCTGATGCCGGGTGATGTCACCGGGTCGCAGATCTACGACCCGCATTCGGCCGAGTTCACCTTCCGGCAGGGGCCGGTGTTCACCAACCTGCTGCTGGCCGACGAGATCAACCGCACCCCACCGAAAACCCAGTCCTCGCTGCTGGAATCGATGGAGGAGCGCCAGGTTTCGGTCGACGGGCAGCCCCGGCCGCTGCCCGACCCGTTCGTGGTGATCGCCACCCAGAACCCGATCGAGCAGGAAGGCACCTATCCGCTGCCCGAGGCGCAGCTCGACCGGTTCCTGTTCAAGGTCGACATCCGGCTGCCCGAACGCGACGACGAGTTCCGCATCCTGCAGCGCCACGCCAACGGCTTCGACCCACGCGACCTCGGTGCGGCGGGATTGCGCCCGGTCGCCGGGCCCGCGCACATCGCGGCCGCGCGGGCCGCGGTGGGCCAGGTGACGGTCAGTCCCGAGGTACTCGCCTACATCGTCGACCTGTGCCGGGCCACCCGGTCCTCGCCCGCCGTCGCACACGGTGCGTCGACCCGTGGCGCCACCGCGCTGCTCGCCGCGGCCCGCGCCTTCGCCTGGCTGAACGGACGCGGATACGTGACCCCCGACGATGTGAAAACCGTTGCGGTTCCGGTGCTTCGGCACCGTCTGCAGTTGCGTCCGGAGGCCGAGCTGGACGGGGTGAGCGCCGAGGGTGTGCTCGCGTCGTTGCTCGGCTCGGTGCCGGTTCCGGTGTAGCGGTGGTCGTCACAGGCCGGTTCGCGCTGCTCGCCACGATGGCGGGTGCGCTGGTGATGTTCGCCGTTCCGTCGTTCGGTGGTGTGCTCGGCGCGAGTTCGCTGCTGCTCGTCGTCCTGCTGATCGATGTCGCGCTGTCCGCCCGCCCGAACACGCTGACCGTGACGCGCGAGCCGTTGACCGTCGTCCGGCTGGGCCGGGAGACGGAAGTCGAACTGGCCGTGACCAATACGGGAACCACTGCGGTTCGCGGGCTGCTCTGGGATGCGTGGCCCGAGAGTGCGCGCGCCGAATACCGCACGCGCCGCCTGGCTTTGGCACCGAACACCCGGATCCGGTTCCGCACCAAGCTGAATCCGGTATATCGCGGTGACCGGGTGGCGGGTCCGGTGACACTGCGCCTGCTCGGGCCACTCGGCATGGCCGGGCGGCAGACTCGCGTCGACGCGCCCGCCCGCGTCCGCGCGCTGCCCGCCTTCCGCAGCGAACGCCTGCTGCGGTCGAAGGTGAAGCGGCTGCATCACCTCGAGGGCCGCAATGTCGCCAATACCCGTGGTCAGGGCACCGAATTCGATTCGTTCCGGGAGTACGTGGCAGGCGACGACGTGCGAAGCATCGACTGGCGGGCCACCGCGCGCGCCACCGATGTGCTCGTGCGCACCTGGCGGCCCGAACGCAACCGGCACATGCTGATGGTGCTCGACACGGGCCGGGTCAGCGCGGGCCGGGTGGGCGACGGCACCAGGCTGGACTGCGCGATCGAGGCCGCCCTGCTGCTCGGCGGGCTGGCCGGCGCGGCGGGCGACACCGTCGACCTGCTGGCCTACGACCGCACGGTGCGCGCGGAGGTGACCGGCGCCGGTGGTGCGGGCCTGCCGATGAAACTTATGCACACCCTTGCCGGGGTCACACCGCAGCTTGTGGATACCGACACCGATGGTCTGGTTCGCACCGTGCTCGCCCGGGTGCGCAGGCGGGCGCTGATCGTGTGGTTCACCAGTCTGGACGGTCCGACGGTCACCGAACACCTGCTGCCCGCACTGCCGACGCTCACCCGACGGCACCGGGTGCTCATCGTCTCGGTGACCGACCCCGACATCGCCGCCGCCGCTCGCGACCGGGAAACCGCCGATGCCGTCTACACCTCGGCCGCCGCCGAGACTGTGCTGGCCGAGCGCGCGGTGGTGCGGGAATCCTTGCGCAGGCGCGGGGTCGCGGTGGTCACCGCCGCGCCGGATCAGCTGCCCGAGGCGCTGGCCGACGAGTATCTGGAGCTCAAGCGGTCCGGTTCGCTCTGAGTTGTGGACAGCCGGAGTTTCCACCGGCACTCACAGTTCATGCACCGATTCACCAACAGGTTGTCCACAGGATGGGCCTGTGGACAACTTCTCAGCGCAGCGAAAGCTGCTGGCGCCGAGACAGAATCGCGCCGATCACGTGGTACGGGGGATAACCCGCGGGCACCTGGGTGCGGACCGCCGCGCACATCGACTCGGCCAGCTTCGTCCCCAGGTGGTGCTGGGCGGCCGGGGTGAGGGTGCGCAACCTGGTGAGGTACTGCCGTGCGGCCGTCGCGAGCTCGTCGGACAGGCCGGTCGGGTCGAGCTGCGCGGCCCAGCCGGTGAGCCACGGGGGTGCGGCCGCCAGCGCGGGCCGGGGAAGCTGCTGACGGGTGTGCACAACCACCGTGCCCGCGAGCACGTCACCCACACGCCTGCCCTCGCGTGAGCACAGCGAGGTGATCACCGCGACCGCGCCGAAGCCACCGAGCATCCAGAAGTCGACGATCGCCCCCGTCAGCCCACGGGTGAGCGCGTGCCGGAAATCGGTCGGGCCCGCATCGGTGCGAACGACCCGCAGCCCGAACGCCATCTTCCCCAGGGAGCGTCCGCGCGTGAGGGTTTCGCTGCACACGGGATAACCGACCAGCACGGTCACGATGGTGACCACCGCGAGCACCGACATCCACGCCTCGTCGGCGGCGCTCCACAACAGCATCAGCATCCCGGCGTAGAACAGGCAGAAGGCCAGCGTCAGCTGCAGCATCAGGTCGAGCAGGAAAGCGCCCGCACGGCTGGGGATACGCGCGATGGGAAGTTCGAGCGCCACCGCTTCGCCGGTGGTGAATTCGGCCATGTGGCTAGCATTCCCGATATGGACACCGATGCCTACAGCTGGGCGCGTCAACGGTCGTGGTATCGGCTGGATCAGCTGGTCCGTCAGCGCAGGCTCACCGGGGCCGAGGCCGACGAACTGATCGCCCTGTACCGCTCGGCGTCCCAGCAGCTGGCCAAGCTGCAGGGTCATCGGGCCGATCCCGAGGTGCTCGCCGGGCTCAGCGCGCTGCTCGCCCGCGCGCGTGGGCGCGTGCTCGCGGCGCGCTCCCAGCCGTGGCGCGAGATGGGCCGATTCTTCACCAGGGGCTTTCCGGCGGCTGTGTACAGAGCATGGCCGTGGTGGTTGGGGACAACCGCGATCTTCCTGCTCGTCAGCACGGTGATCGCGGTGCTTGTGGACAACTCGGCGGGCGCCCGCGAAGCCCTGGGGATTCCCGAGGGCGATCACTCGATCATCACCGGACCTGGGGGTTCGTTCGAGACCTACTACTCCGAACACCCCAACGACGCCTTCGCCGCCAAGGTGTGGACCCACAATTCCTGGGTCTCGGCGATCGCCTTGTTCACCGGCGTACTGATTCTCCCGGCTGTGTATGCCCTGTTCATGAACGCGCTGAATCTGGGGATAACCGGTGGATTGATGGCCGACGCCGACCGGCTCGACTCCTTCTTCGGTTTCATCCTTCCGCACGGAACACTCGAGCTCACGGCACTGTTCGTGGCGGGCGGTGCCGGCTTGAAGCTCGGCTGGACGCTGGTCGATCCCGGTCGGTCGAGCCGAGCCGCCGCGATGGCACGGCAGGGCCGGGCGACTGCCACGGTCGCGCTCGGTCTGGTCGCGGTGCTGCTGGTGTGTGGATTGCTCGAGGGATTCGTGACGCCCAGCGGCCTGCCCGCGCCCGTGCGCATCGCTCTCGGCTTCCTGGCCGAAGGATTGTTCCTCGCCTATGTGTTCGTGGTGGGCCGCCGGGTCGCCGAAGAACAGGACGCCGCTTCCGCGCTCCCCGAGGCCATGCCCGATCCGGCCTTGCGATGGCTGCCGAAGGCTCCCGCGCGGGCGTGATCACGCATCTGCACGTGCATTTGTGCGGCAGGCAACTCCGAGCACACCTCGGCTGTGAGCCCACTGGGCAATCGACAGCTACGTGAGGTTACGAGTTGGTGAACTCCCCCGATTTGAGTTCCGCTGGCCGCAGCGAGTCGAGCTCGAGCTGCGGCCAGCGTTGCCGTTAACTGTACACAATCGTTATGCCCATGCAACCCCCTACGCGCAGGTTAGGGGTATCGAGTGCGGGTCTGCGAAGACCTGTGAAGCGGCCGCTCTCCACAACTACAGCTAACTCCTGGCGCTTCGCCGGGAAGGCAATTGCACACACCGGGAATTCACCTTCGGCAAACCTGGGACCATGAGTCCCATGCGTTCGATGGCGCGGTCAAGGGAATATTGCTGCCCATTGCCCACACCTCCGACCGCACCCCGCGCATAGCCGATAACCTGCGACAACGGCAACCGGATTTCGGTTTGCGCGATACTCGGCGCCTTAAAAGAAACCTTAAGTTTGTTTACAAGGCTGCAAACATGATCAACAACTAGCAATCAGGTCGAATCACCTGCCATGCAGCTACTTACTGCGCGGCTGACAAGTTGCGCAGGGACCCCGAACGGCTCGAGACGGGCAGTGAAACAGCTGGAAGACAGCCGGATTACCGCGCTGTGATCTTCGCCTCACCGCCCCGGAATAGCGAAGCCCTACGATGACGACATGACCGGGGTCAAGGACCGTTTGCTCACCATCGTTGCCGGCCAGCTCGGTAATCCACACGGACCACTCGGCAAGGTGGTGGCCTTGCTCCTCAATCGGGGAAACAAGCGCGCCATCGCGGGCGCCGTCGACGGCGCTGCCCCCGCCGCGGGCGCGGATGTGGCCGATATCGGCTTCGGCGGCGGCGCGGGCTTGGCGATGCTGCTGGAGCGAGTCGGCCCGGACGGCGTGGTGCACGGCATCGAACCCTCGCCCGACATGCTCGCCCGCGCCCGTGGCACCTACGCCATGGAGGTGGCCGAGGATCGGCTCGTGCTCGCCGAGGGCACCCTCGCCGCCTTGCCGCTGCCCGATGCGAGCCTGGACGCGGCGATCACGGTGAACACCGTCTACTTCCTCGACGACCTGCCCGCCGCGTGCGCCGAACTCGATCGCGTGCTCCGGCCCGGCGGCACGGCCGTGATCGGCATCGGCGATCCGGACGGTATGGCCCGGATGCCTTTCACCCCTTATGGATTCACGCTGCGCCCGGCAGCCGAGGTGACGGGCGCGCTCACCGGGGCCGGCTTCACGGTCGAACAGCGCACCCTGCCCGGTCCGCCGTTCCCTTTCCACCTACTCGTCGCGCGCAAGGGGTGAGCGTCGCCGGAAACGACAAAAGGCCCGATCCCGAGGGATCGAGCCTTCTGCTCTCTGTGGGCGAAGGGGGACTTGAACCCCCACGTCCTTACGGACACTGGCACCTGAAGCCAGCGCGTCTGCCATTCCGCCACTCGCCCGAGCGACTCGAAAAATCTAACATGCTCGCCACCCGAAAATAAAATCGGGCCCCTGACCTGCGGTGATGTGAACCTGCACAGCTCGGGAACCGGGGCGCTGCGCCGGGAGTTACCTGGTAGGAGGATCGTGGATATCATGCAAGGAACGTGGTCGGGTTCGGACACGCCGTAAAGGGCACTCCGACAGGACGGACACGCGCACCGAAGGGAGGGCTGTGATGGGCATCGTGTCGAGATTCGAACGTCGCTTACAGAGCGCCGTCGGTGATGTGTTCGCGAGGGTGTTCGGCGGCAGCGTCGTTCCCCAGGAGGTAGAGGCCGCGCTGCAGCGCGAAGCCGCAGATCGGATCCAGGATCTGGAGGGCGGGCATCAGCTCGCACCCAACAGTTATGTGATCACGATCAACGAATCAGATTTCGGGAAACTCGACGCAGATCACGACCTGACGACCAAGGCGTTCGCCAAACATCTGCAGGATTACATCCGCGAGCAGGGCTGGCAGACCTACGGCGAAGTGCACGTGGCGTTCGAGGCATCACCTACGCTGCACACCGGAATGTTCAGAGCGAGCGGCCGCGTCGACCCCGACGCCGGTCGCGGGACCGTCCCACCTCGCCCCGGACCGCCACAACGACCCGCACACCCGCAACCAGGAGCTGGCCCCATGACGCACAACTCAGGCTACGAGCCAAGCCGAGAGCCCGCGGAGTCCGATCCACGCAACCGCGGGTACGCACCGCCGCCCGCCGCGCCTGGGGCTCCCTATCCGCCTGCCGACGACTACGGCCGCGGTGGCTACGGCGCGCCCGAGGGTCAGCCCGGCTACGACCCCGCCTACGGCCAGCAGGGCGGCGAGTACCACAACGGGTACGACCAGGCCCCGCAGCCGGGCTACGGTCAGCCCGGGTACGGCCAGCAGGGCTATGCCGAGCCCGGTTACGACCAGCAGGGCGGGTACGGCCAGCAGGCCTACAGCCAGCAGGGTGGTTACGGCCAGCCCGGTTACGCCGAGCCGGGTTACGACCAGCAGGGTGGGTACGGCCAGCAGGGTTACGCCGATCCGCAGCAGGCCTACGGCCAGCAGCCCGGGTACGGCCAGCAGGGTTACGCCGAACCCGGTTACGACCAGCAGGGCGGCTACGGTCAGAACGGTTACGCGGAGCCCGGCTACGGTCAGTCCTCCGGTTACGGCGCCCAGGCGGCCGGTTACGCCGAGCCCGCTTACGAGGAGCCCGCCGGTTACGGCCAGCAGGGTGGGTACGCCCAGCCGCAAGCCGGTTACGGCCAGCCCGCGGGTGGTTACGGTGCCCCGGCCCAGTCCAGCTACTCGGCCACGCTGCAACTCGACGACGGCAGCGGCCGCACCTACCAGCTGCGTGAGGGTTCCAACATCATCGGCCGCGGCCAGGACGCGCACTTCCGGCTGCCCGACACCGGTGTGTCGCGCCGCCACATCGAGGTCCGCTGGGACGGTCAGACCGCCATGCTCTCCGACCTGGGTTCCACCAACGGCACGCTGGTCAACGGCTCGCCGGTACAGGACTGGCAGCTCGCCGATGGTGACGTCATCCGGGCCGGACATTCCGAGATCCTGATCAGGATCGTCTGATCCCGTAAGCTGCGCGGTGCAGGTCACGTGTCGACGCCGTCGGCCCTATGATGCTGCCATCACACGCACGGCCCCGACCTCGGGGCCCGCAAGCCAGCACGCTGGTGGGGGTCACTTCGTCCCCTGCCGTACCGACGTACCCGGGCGAACAGGAGGTGGAACGCCGTGCAGGGATTGATCCTGCAATTGACCCGCGCGGGGTTCCTGCTGCTGCTCTGGTTGTTCGTCTGGGCCGTTCTGCGGACCTTGCGCAGCGATATCTACGCGGCATCCGGCATCCGGATACAGCCGAGGGCCGCACGCGGAGCGCGTGGTTCCATCGGTCTGCCATCCCTGAGCCGAGGCCAGAAGGGCGCCAAGTATCTAGTGGTGACTCATGGTTCACTAGCCGGCACTCGGATCACACTCGGCACGCAGCCGGTCCTCATCGGCCGCGCCGACGATTCGACGCTGGTACTCACCGACGACTACGCCTCGACCAGGCACGCGCGACTGTCTCAGCGTGGTGACGACTGGTACGTGGAAGACCTCGGTTCCACCAACGGCACGTATCTCGACCGCGCGAAAGTCACCACCGCCGTCCGTGTTCCGCTCGGCACTCCTGTCCGGGTCGGCAAAACAGTGATCGAGCTGCGATCGTGACACTTGTTCTGCGCTACACCGCGCGAAGCGACCGCGGACTCGTCCGGGGCAACAACGAGGATTCGGTCTACGCGGGCGCTCGCCTGCTAGCCCTCGCCGACGGTATGGGTGGACACGCCGCCGGTGAAGTCGCCTCCCAGTTGATGATCGCCGCGCTGGCGCATCTCGACGACGACGAGCCCGGCGAGGACATCCTCGGCAAGCTCGACCGCGCCACCCGTTCCGGCAATGCCGCCATCGCCGACCACGTCGAGGCCGAACCCGAACTCGACGGCATGGGCACCACGCTCACCGCCATCCTGTTCGCGGGCCGCAAGCTCGGCATGGTGCACATCGGCGACTCGCGCGCCTACATGCTGCGCGACGGCGAACTCACCCAGATCACCCGCGACGACACCTTCGTGCAGTCGCTGGTCGACGAGGGCCGCATCACGCCCGAGCAGGCGCACACCCACCCGCAACGATCGCTCATCATGCGTGCCCTCACCGGCAACGAGATCGAGCCGACGCTGATCATGCGTGAAGCCCGCGCCGGTGACCGGTATCTGCTGTGCTCCGACGGACTTTCGGACGTGGTGAGCGACGAGACCATCGGCAACACCATGCGTGAGGGCAATACCGACGAGTGCGCCGACCGGCTCATCGAATTGGCTCTGCGCTCGGGCGGTCCCGACAACGTCACCGTTGTCGTCGCCGATGTCATCGACCTCGACTACGGGCAGAGTCATCCGATCGTCGCCGGTGCCGCCTCCACCGAGGAGGAGGAAGACGCGCCGCCGCCGAACACCGCGGCCGGCCGCGCCGCCGCCATGCGTCCACCGCGTGCCCAGCCGCGCCGGGCCGCCGCCGCTCCCCCGCCGCCGGAGACCAAGTCGCACAAGCTGCGCTGGCTGCTGCTGTCGGTGGCCTTGATCGTGGCCGTCGCGGTGGGACTCGTGGTGGGCTACAAGATGATTCGCAGCAACTACTACGTGGGCGCCGACAACGATCAGGTGGTCGTGATGCGCGGCCTGCCCGGTTCGATCCTCGGCTACGCCATCCACGACGTGGAGCTCACCGCCTGCGTGAACAGCAAGAACGAGATCACGCTCCTCGAGGTCGGCGCCACCGCCCCAACCGGCTGCAAAAAGCTGATGGTCAGCGATCTCAAGCAGACCGGCCGCGACCAGGTGGAGCGCAGCTTGCCGCCGGATTCGCTGGCCCAGGCCCGCGAGAGCATGCGCCGGCTCACCGGCGAGGTGCTCGACCCGTGCCCCAAGAAGGAATCGGTGCCGCAGCCGGGTGTGCTGCCCACCGAGGTTCCGCCTGCCACCCCGGCGCCCGCGCCCGGCCCGGGTGACCAGCCCGCCACGGCGACACCGACGCCCGCACCGACCACTACGCCCGCCCCGACACCTTCCCCGCAGATCTCAGGGGAGAACTGCCGGGTGACGGACTGATGTCCGCACCGGCACCACCGTCGGCGGGGGCTTTCCCGAGTCCCCCAGGCGGATTCGCGCCCGCACCGCCGCCCTCGACGCGGCGGAACCAGGAGCTGTTACTGCTGGCGGGCGCGGCGGGTATCACGACGGTGTCGTTGTTCATCGTCGAGGCGAGCCAGGAACAGTCGATCACCTGGGACATCGCCAAGTACGGTGTGGCGTTCCTCGCGCTGTTCGGGGTGGCGCACCTGGCGGTTCGCCGGTTCGCGCCGTTCGCCGACCCACTACTGCTACCGATCGTGGCGCTGCTCAACGGTCTCGGTCTCGTCCTGATCCACCGCCTCGACCTCGCCGACGCGCAGCAGGCGGCATACGACTCGAGCCCCATCCCGTCCCCGGACGCCAACCAGCAGATCATGTGGACCGGCCTGGGCATCGTGGTGTTCATCAGCCTGCTCATCGTGTTGCGTGACTACCGCACGCTGGCGCGCTACACCTACACACTAGGCCTGGTCGGACTGATCGCGTTGGCGATTCCGGCACTGTTGCCGAGCCGGTTCTCCGAAGTCAACGGCGCCAAGATCTGGATCAAACTCCCCGGATTCAGTGTGCAGCCGGGCGAATTCGCCAAGATCCTGCTCATCATCTTCTTCGCGGGTGTGCTCGTCGCCCAGCGCGACCTGTTCACCGCCGCGGGCAAGCACTTCCTGGGCATGGAGTTCCCGCGGCCGCGCGACCTCGGTCCGGTGCTGATCGTGTGGGTCGTGTGCATCGGTGTGCTCGTGCTCGAAAAGGACCTCGGCACCTCGCTGCTGATCTTCGGCACGGTGCTGGTGATGCTCTACATCGCGACCGAACGGGTGGGCTGGTTGCTCATCGGCGGCGGCCTGCTCGCGCTCGGTTTCGTGTTCGCCTACCAGCTTTTCGGGCATGTGCGGGTGCGCGTGGACACCTGGCTGCACCCGTTCGACGACTACCACAACACCGGCTACCAGATCTCGCAGTCGCTGTTCGGTTTCGCCACCGGCGGCCTGGCGGGCACGGGCCTTGGCAGCGGGCGTCCGCAGCAGGTGCCCTTCGCCAAGACCGACTTCATCGTCACCACCATCGGTGAGGAACTCGGCCTGATCGGCCTGGCCGCGGTGCTGATGCTGTTCCTGATCTTCATCGTGCGCGGGCTGCGCACCGCGCTCGCCGTGCGCGACAGTTTCGGCAAGCTGCTCGCGGCGGGCCTGTCGTTCACCATCGCCATCCAGATCTTCGTGGTGGTCGGCGGCGTCACCAAGCTGATCCCGCTCACGGGTCTGACCACACCGTTCATCTCCTACGGTGGCTCCTCGCTGCTGGCCAACTACGCGCTGCTCGGGTTGCTGATCAAGATCTCCGACGCCGCCCGCGCGCCCGCGCCGACCCGCAAACGCGCACCGGCGCCGATCGCCGAGGCGTCGACCGAGTTGTTGCGCAGGTCGGAAGGCAGGGCGAGCGCATGAACACTCCACTACGCCGGGTCGCCGTCGCCGTGATGGTGATGGTCGTCGCGCTCCTGGTGAACGCCACCTATCTGCAGGTGGTCAAGGCCGACGACCTGCGCGCCGACCCGCGCAACGTGCGCGTCCTGCTCGACGAGTACTCGCGCCAGCGGGGCCAGATCTCGGCGGGCGGTACCGTGCTCGCCGGTTCGGTCGCCACCGACGACCGGTACAAGTACCTGCGCCAATACCCCAGCAGCCCACCGGCTTACGCCCCTGTCACCGGGTTCTACTCGATGCAGTACGGCAAAACCGGAATCGAGCTGGCCGAGGACCCGCTGCTCTCGGGCAACGACTCGAGCCTGTTCGGGCGCAGGCTCGTCGACATGTTCTCCGGTCGCGACCCGCGCGGCGCCAATGTGATCACCACCTTGAACCCGGTGATGCAGCAGGTGGCCTACGACGAGATGACCGCCAAGGGCTACACCGGTTCGGTGGTGGCGATCGAGCCGAGCACCGGCAAGATCCTGACGATGGTCTCCACCCCGAGCTACGACCCCAACGAACTGTCGGGCCACGACGGTGCGGCGGGCCGGGCGGCCTGGGACCGGCTGAAGAACGACCCGTCCCAGCCGATGCTCAATCGCGCGGTCTCGCAGACCTATCCGCCCGGTTCCACCTTCAAGGCCGTGGTCACCGCCGCCGCGCTGGCCAACGGCGTGAGTGTGGACGACCAGTTCACCGCCGCCCCCAACATCACCCTGCCCGGCACCAGGACCACGCTGGAGAACTACAACGGCGCCACCTGCGGTGACCAGCCGACCGCCTCGCTCACCGAGGCCTTCCGGCGGTCCTGCAACACCGCGTTCGTCGAGCTGGGGATGAAGGTCGGCGCCGCCGAACTCAAGGACCAGGCCGCGGCCTTCGGGATCGGCCCGCACCGCGGTGTCCCGATCCCGGTCGCCGAGTCGACGGTCGGGCCGATCCCCGACAACGCGGCTCTCGGCCAGAGCAGCATCGGTCAGCGCGATGTCGCGGTGACCCCGCTCGACGTCGCCGTGATCGCCGCGACCATCGCCAACGGCGGCTCCCGGATGCAGCCGTACCTGGTGGACCAGACGCAGGCTCCCGACCTGTCGGAGCTGAGTGTGACCGAGCCCTTCTCGGTGGGCCAGGCCGTGAGTCCACAGGTAGCGTCGAGCCTGGTGAACCTGATGATCGCCTCCGAAGCCAACACCGCGGGCGGCGGCCGGTCGCCGTACCAGATCGCGTCCAAGACCGGCACGGCCGAACACGGCAGCAATCCCCGTAACACCCCGCCGCATGCCTGGTATATGGCCTTCGCGCCCGCGCAGAACCCGAAGATCGCCATCGCGGTGATCGTCGAGAACGGCGGCGACCGGGCGCTGGCGGCGACCGGCGGCTCGGTGGCCGCACCGATCGCCAGGTCGGTACTGGACGCAGGCCTGGCAGGGGGCTGAACGAAATGAGTGTGCGAGTGACAACACGGGGGCCCCGATGCTGAACAACGGCGCCATGATCGCCGACCGCTACCGCCTGCAGCGGCTCATCGCCACCGGCGGTATGGGTCAGGTGTGGGAAGCGATGGACACCCGGCTCGATCGCCGGGTGGCGGTCAAGGTCCTCAAGACCGAGTTCTCCGCCGACCCGACGTTCCGTCAGCGGTTCCGGGTCGAAGCACGCACCACCGCGCAGCTCAACGCGCCGGGGATCGCGGGCATCTACGACTACGGCGAGACCACCGACCCGTCCGGCGGCGAAACCGCCTACCTGGTGATGGAGCTGGTGCAGGGCGAACCGCTCAACGCCGTGCTCAACCGCATGGGCAGGCTGTCGGTGATCCAGGGCCTGGACATGCTCGAGCAGACCGGACGCGCGCTCGAGGTCGCCCACGCCGCGGGTGTGGTGCACCGCGACGTGAAGCCGGGCAACATCCTGGTGACGCCGACCGGTCAGGTGAAGATCACCGACTTCGGCATCGCCAAGGCCGTCGACGCCTCGCCGGTGACCAAGACCGGCATGGTGATGGGCACCGCCCAGTACATCGCCCCCGAACAGGCCGTCGGCGAAGACGCCACCGCCGCCTCCGACGTGTACTCACTCGGCGTGGTCGGGTACGAGGCGCTGGCAGGCGTCCGCCCGTTCACCGGTGAGGGCGCGATCACCGTCGCGATGAAGCACGTGCGCGACGCACCGCCGCCGCTGCCCGCCGATCTGCCCGCCAACGTGCACGAGCTGATCGCGATCACCATGGCCAAGGATCCGGCGCAGCGCTACCGCAGTGGTGGCGAGTTCGCCGACGCCGTCGCCGCCGTGCGCGCCGGGCACATGCCGCCCGTGCCCGGTGGTGCCGGCGCGTCGATGACCGGGGCGACCCGGGTGCTGCCGCCCGGGCCGACCACCGTGATTCCGGCCGCCGACTACGACGGCGCGACCATGCGTTTCGGCAATCAGCCGCCGACCGGCGGATACGCGGGCCCGGCCACACAGGCCGCCGCGCCCGCCGCCGTCGCCGCGACCAACGATTCGAAGAACAACCAGAAATGGCTGATCGCGCTGGGTGTGGGCGCGCTGCTGCTCGGCGGTGGCGTGATCTGGCTGCTGTTCGGCGGCGAGCCCAACCGCGACACCGGCCCGACCACAACCACCGTGCAGACCACCGCGCCGGTTGCCCCGCCGGTGACGACCACCCGTCCGCTGCCGCCGCCGGTCACCTCCGAGGAACCCGCGCCTACGCAACCCGACCGCCCGACGACGACCACGCCGGAACCGACGACGACCACGGAACCGCCGACCACCACGCCGGAACCGACGACGACCAAACCGGAGCCGACGACCACCGCCCCCAAGACGACCAAACCCGCGCCGACCACCACGAAACCGGCGGCGGCGACCACCACCCGGGACAAGCCGCGTATCCCCACCTTCGATCTACCATTTCCGAATGAGGACAACAACGCCGTAGGCCCGAACATAGGACAGCAATGACCACCCCGAAGAATCTCTCCTCGCGGTACGAGCTGGGCGAGATCATCGGGTTCGGCGGCATGTCGGAGGTGCACAAGGCCCGCGACGTGCGCCTCTCGCGCGACGTCGCGATCAAGGTGCTGCGCGCCGACCTGGCCCGCGACCCAACGTTCTACCTGCGCTTCAAGCGTGAGGCGCAGAACGCGGCCGCGCTGAACCACCCGGCCATCGTCGCGGTCTACGACACCGGCGAGGCCACCGTCGACGACGGGCCGCTGCCCTACATCGTCATGGAATACGTCGAGGGCGACACCCTGCGCGACATCGTGCGCGGCAAGGGTCCGCTGGCGCCGCGCAAGGCGATGGAGATCGTGGCCGATGTCTGCGCTGCCCTCGACTTCAGCCACAAGGCGGGCATCGTCCACCGGGACATGAAGCCCGCCAACATCATGATCAACCGTGCGGGCGCGGTGAAGGTGATGGACTTCGGCATAGCGCGCGCGATCGCCGACAGCTCCAACCCGATGACCCAGACCGCCGCCGTGATCGGTACGGCGCAATACCTTTCCCCCGAGCAGGCGCGCGGCGAGACCGTCGACGCGCGCTCGGACGTGTACTCGGTCGGCTGTGTGCTGTTCGAAATCCTCACCGGCCAGCCGCCTTTCACCGGGGATTCGCCGGTCGCGGTCGCCTATCAGCATGTGAAGGAAGACCCGCCGCTGCCGTCGTCGGTGAATCCGGCGGTCCCGCGCGAGCTCGATTCGGTGATCCTCAAGGCGATGGCCAAGAACCCGGCCAATCGCTACCAGACCGCCGCGGAGATGCGCGCCGATCTGATCCGGGTGCTCGGTGGGCAGAAGCCGAGCGCGCCGATGGTGATGAACGACGAGGACTACGCCGGCTACGACGAGCCCGCGCCGCGCCGGTTCCACGACCGTGACGACACCTCCGAACACCCCGCCGTCGGCCCGCCCGCCGAGCAGGGCAATCGCACCGGTTTGATCGCGCTCGGCGTCGCCGCGGCGCTCGCCGTCGCGTTCGGAATGTTCTGGGTGCTGATCGGTCCGGGCAGCAAGCCCGACCAGGTCGCGGTGCCGGACATGTCCGGCAAGACCGCGCAGCAGGCCGAATCCGAGCTCGTCAAGGCCGGTTTCAGCGTGGCCGTGCAGCAGAAACCGGACGGCAAGGTCGCGCCGGGCAATGTGATCGCCACCCAGCCGCTCGGCGGGTCGCGCATCGACGAGGGCAGCACCGTCACCCTGCAGGTGTCGACCGGACCCGCGCAGGTCGCGGTGCCGCGCATTCTCGGGATGACCCAGGCCGAGGCCGAGCAGGCGCTGAATTCGACCGGCCTGCAGATGGATCCGAACGTGCAGCGCCGCGCGTCGAGTGTCGCCGACACCGACCGGGTGATCGGGCAGGAACCGACCGCGGGCGTGCGCATCGACATCGAGCAGCCGATCGTCATCGTCATCGGCAGCGGTCCCGAACAGGTCCGGGTACCCGATGTGGTCGGCCAGGACATCTCCGTCGCCGAACCGAACCTCACCGTGAGCGCTGGGTTCAAGGTGGAGGTCAAGGAGGTGCTCTCGCCCCAGCCGAAAGGCCAGGTGCTCTCCACGAGCCCGGCGGGCGGCAGCAACGCGGAGAAGGGCTCGACCATCACCGTGCAGGTGTCCCTCGGCGACCGCATCACCGTGCCGGACCTGACCGGGCTCACCCCCACCCAGGCCCAGGAGAAGTTGCGTGCGCAGGGCTGGACCGGTCAGCTCAGCCAGACGACGGTCATCACCCTCGACGGCAGCGCCTCGGGCAAGGTCGTCGGGCAGAACCCGCCGGCGGGCACCTCGGTGACGATGAGCGGAAATGTGATCCTGCAGGTAGGGGCCTCACCCATTCCACGGTGAGGCTCGCGGGCCTAGACTTGGGCTAGCTCCATCCCACCCAGCACTGCTGAACGAGGAGGTAGCCCATGACCACGGCCAGGGACATCATGAAGCCCGGCGCTCAGTGGATCACCCGCGACGACACCGTGGCCACGGCCGCAGCGGCGATGGCCGATCTCGGTGTCGGCTCGCTCGTCGTCGCCGACGACAACGAACGCATGTGCGGCATCATCACCGACCGCGACATCGTCGTGAAGTGCATCGCCCGCGGCCTGTCGCCGGAACTGACGACCGCGGCCGAACTGTGCGAGGCCACACCGCGCTGGATCAGCGCGGACGCCGATGTGGAAGACGTGCTCGACCAGATGGAAGACCATCGGGTGAAGCGGATGCCGGTGATCGAGAACAAGCGGCTGGTCGGCATGATCAGCGAGGCCGATCTGGCTCGCCACCTGGACGACAATCAACTCGGCGAGTTCGTCACCGCCATCTACGGGCGGCCCTGACTCACCGTCAGCTCAGGTCGAGGTGCTCGTTCATCGACCTGGCCGCCTCGGCCAGGTCGGTGAGTTCGACGACCTCCACACCGTTGGTGCGGAGTTTGTCCACACCCTCGCAGGCCGCGACGAACAGGCTCGGTTCGCGCCAGGCGATGACCACCCTGGGGATACCCGCCGCGAGGATGCGGTCGGTGCAGGGCAGCCGGGTCGCGGTGGCGCGCGTCGAGCAGGGCTCAAGCGTGCTGTAGATCGTCGCGCGGGCCAGCCTGGGGTCATCGGCGTCGAGTTTGTTCAGCGCCGATTCCTCGGCGTGCACCTTTTCGTCGGTCTCGCGTGAGTAGCCGGTGGAGATCTCCACACCGTCGACGACGATGACCGCGCCCACCGAGTAGGCCGTCGAACTGGGCGGACACTGCCGGGCCAGCTCGATGGCCCTGTGCATGAAACGGTGATCGAGGCTGTCTGTGTGCACGATTTCCCCTGGGTTCGAAAGTTATCCACAGCCTGTTGCAGTTGTGGAGTCGGTCATGTTCAGGTTGTGCAGTACACCGGTGGATGAACTGTGAACAGCGGTATTTCCCCAGGTCGGCACCGGGAATTCAGTCACAGGGCCGGTGGGTGGATTGGGTCTGTCGGCGCGCCGACCAGATAGTTCACAACAGCGACATCCCCAAGTTGTTCCACACCCGTCAAGTGGAGTCGACGCTGCGGTCCACCAGGGAAGAGGGCCGGGCCGACGAAGCGGGGCGCGGCCGCGTCACCGACCAGGATCGGGGCGATCGCCAAGCGGATCTCGTCGACCAGGTCGGCTGCGAGGAAACCTGTGTGCATCCCGGTGCCGCCTTCGACCATCAGCCTGTGGATACCGCGTGCGGCGAGGTCGTCGAGCAGGGCGGCCAGGTCGAGCCGGTCACCCAGGCACACGACCTCGGCCGTGTCGGCGAGTCGATCACCGAGCCGGACCGCGCCCGCCGTGGTGGTGTAGACGATCTTCGCGCCACCGGTGTGCCAGAAGCGCAGCGCCGGATCCAGCTCGCCCGATGCGGTGACGGTGATCTTCACGGGATACTCCGGTCGCCCCGACGCGACGCGAGTCGCCCGCCGCTCGGCGCTGTTGACCAGCAGCCGTGGATTGTCGATCCGTAAAGTGCCCGCACCGATCAGGATCGCGTCGGACTCGGCGCGCAAACGATCGACCTCGTCGAAGTCAGCGCTGTTGGACAGCAGGAGCCGCTGCGCGCTCGCGTCATCGATGTAGCCGTCGAGACTCGTCGCCACAGACAACAGCACTCGCGGGCGTCTCGGCGGGGCGGCGCTCCCGTCGCCACCGCCGGATGCCGCGGGCACCTCGCTCACGGGGTCACCAGCGCGGCGACCTCCGCCTCGAGCGCCGACACCAGCGCCTCGGCCGGGCGTTCGCCACAGACCTCGAGCCAGTTGGCCAGCATCCGGTGCCCGCCCTGGGTGAGTACCGACTCCGGGTGGAACTGCACGCCGTGGATCGGCAGGCTGCGGTGTCGCATGGCCATCACGATGCCGCTCTCGGTGTGGCCGACCACTTCCAGCTCCGCGGGCATGGTCTCCGGGAGCACGGTGAGCGAGTGGTAGCGGGTGGCGGTGAAGGGGTCGGGCAGACCGGCCAACACGCCCGAGCCGAGGTGGTACACCGAACTGGTCTTGCCGTGCAGCAGTTCGGGCGCCCGGTCGACGGTCCCGCCGAACGCCTCGCCGATGGCCTGATGTCCCAGACACACCCCGAGCAACGGCTTCTCGTACTTGGCCGCGGCGTGCACCAGCCGAATACTGGCACCGGCCCGGTCGGGGCTGCCCGGCCCGGGGCTCACCAGGACACCGTCGAACGCGCCGCCCTCGTCGCCGCGGGTGAGCAGGGTGTCGAGGTCGGCCAGGCGCGGATCGTCGTTACGCCACACGACGGCGTCGGCACCCAGCTGGCCGAGGTATTGCACCAGGTTGAACACGAAGCTGTCGTAGTTGTCGACGACCAGAACACGCATGCAACGAGGGTACGTGCCCGGCCGGTAGGTCGTCGCATCCATTACCTGGTGGGATAGCCTAGGAGACGACCAGTACCGGAGAATACGAGGACGTCATGCCCAAGTCCAAGGTCCGTAAGAAGGCCGATTACACCCCGAGCCCTGCCAGCCGTACCCCGGTGAAGGTCAAAGCGGGTCCGTCGCCTGTCTGGTACGTCGCGATCATGCTCGGGTTCATGCTGGCCGGCCTGCTCTGGCTGCTCGTGTACTACCTGGCTGCCGAGAAGATCAGCTGGATGAACGACCTGAACGCCTGGAACTTCCTGATCGGTTTCGGCCTGATGGTCATCGGGCTCATCATGACCATGCGGTGGCGCTGAACTACACCGGTGTCATTCATGCACACCTGTGGATGAAGCTGTGGACAACTCGAGGATCAATGGGGGAACAAGCCGCGTGAACGCAGGTCGACCCGCCGACAGCAAGTCCTGGACCACGCCGACCGCCGCCCTGATCGCGGTCACCGGCGGTGGCCTCTTGCTGACCGTTGCGGCCGTGCTTGCCCAGGATGGTCCCTCGCGGCTCTTCCTCGGCGTCGCCGCTGTCGCGGTGCTGGCCATGGCCGTGCTCGCCCTGCGTCAGCGCCCTCGGCTCACCATGGTTCCCGGTTCCCCGCCGCGCCTAATCGTCGGCACTCTCACCGGGCGCGACGAATACCCCCTCGACCACATCGACCGGATCCGTGTGACCTCCTACCGGCGCATCGGCCGCAAGAACACCATGCTCGAGGTCGACGTCCGCCACAACGACACCGAGCGCCTGCTGATCTTCGGCCGCTGGGATCTGGGCACCAACCCAGCCGACGTCTTCGACGCGCTCGTCGTCAACGGCTTCGCGAAGGTCGCCACCGACTGACGTTGTTTCACGTGAAGCAAAGAACTCCCCGCCGCGACGATCGCGACGGGGAGTTCTGCTCTCTGAGTCGGCGCCGAGAACCGCGGCGCCGGCCGCTATGTCACAGTGACCGAGGAGATGACGACCGGTTCGGTCGGGCGATCGTTGCGGTCGGTCTCCACCGCCGCGATCGCGTCGACCACCTTGCGTGAATCCGGGTCGACCACCTCGCCGAAAATCGTGTGCTTGCGGTTCAGGTGGGGCTGCGGTCCCACGGTGATGAAGAACTGCGATCCGTTGGTACCCGGGCCCGCATTGGCCATGGCCAGCAGGTATCCACGATCGAAACGCAGCTCGGGATGGAACTCGTCGCCGAATTCATAGCCCGGTCCGCCGCGGCCGGTACCGGTCGGGTCGCCGCCCTGGATCATGAATCCCCGCATCACCCGGTGGAAGACGGCGCCGTCGTAGAACGGGCCAGCTTCCGTGCCACCCGCGTTCGGGGTGGTGTACGAGGCGCTGCCGTCGGCGAGGCCGACGAAATTGCGCACCGTCTTGGGCGCGTGGTTACCGAAAAGCGCGATCTTGATCTCGCCGTGGTTGGTGTGCAGCGTCGCCACGGCCGTCTGATGGGGTGAGGTCACGCAGCAATGGTGCCACGCGGTCACCGCGTCGCCGGGCACCTGGTGGAGCGTGGTTTTCGTGTTTGTGCCGTCGGCGGCGTTCTATGCCACAGTGGTCGCATGAAGCTTCGTAACCCGCTCATCGCCTCCCTCGCGATCGCCGGTGCGGGCGCGCTGGCCTGGATCGCCCGCAGCAAGCGCCCCCAGCTGCCCGAACCCGCCGCCGAACCGCCGCGTCTCGGCTACTCCCGCAACGGCTCCGCGCCGGCCCCCGTCGCGGAGACCGGCGCGAGCTGACCCGTCAGCGGCTCACGGACTTCTTGTACTGCACCTGAGCCAGCGGCACGAAGATCAGCAGGATCAGCACGATCCAGATCAGCGACGTGGCCACCGGATGCTGCATCGACCAGGCCTCCGAGGTGGGGGCCAGCGGGCTGGTGTTACCGAACAGCTGACGCACCGACTCGGTGACCGCCGACATCGGATTCCACTCGGCGAACACGCGCAGCGGGCCGGGCAGGTCGTTGATCGGGACGAAGGCGTTGGACAGGAACGTCAGCGGGAAGATCACCATGAAGCTGGCGTTGTTGAATACCTCAGGCGCCCGCACGAGCAATCCGACCACGGCCATCATCCACGACAGCGCGTAGGCGAACAGCAGCATCAGCAGGTACGCGAGCACCGCGTCGAGGAACGACCCACGAATACGCCAGCCGACGATCAACCCGGTCAGCGACATGACGACGAGGCTGACCAGGTTGATCACCACATCGCTGATCGTGCGCCCGAACAGCACCGCCGAGGGCGCCATCGGCAGCGACCGGAACCGATCGATGATGCCCTTCTGCATGTCTTCGGCCAGGCCCGCGCCGGTGAACGAGGCACCGAACACCACGGTCTGGACGAAGATGCCCGCGATCAGGAATTCGCGGTAGCCGCCTTCCAGCCCCGGCACCTTGATGGCCGAGCCGAATACGTAGGCGAACATCAGCACGAACATGATCGGCGACATGGTCGTGAAGATCAGCACGTCGGGCACGCGCTTGATCTTGATGACATTGCGCTTGGCGATCGTGAGGCTGTCGCTGACCACCATCGCCAGCCGTTCTTCCAGGCTCGGCCCGGTCACCGGTGGTGTCTTGTCGATCGAGACGCTCATCGGCTCTGTCCTTCCTTGGCGTCCGCCTTCTCGGCATCCCCCGCCACGAGTTCTTCGGCCTCGTGCCCGGTGAGGGAGAGGAATACGTCGTCGAGCGACGGCCTGCGCAGCGCGACGTCGTTGATCTCGACCTTGTGCTCGGTGAGCCTGCCGATGGCGGTGACCAGGTCCTGGGAACCGTCGGCCACGGGCACGGTGATCTTGCGCAGACCCGGTTCGATGTGGATTTCGCCGTCGGCCAGGCCGCTGAGCACCTGTTTGGCGTCGGTGAGCTGGTCGACGGTGGCGACGGTGAGTTCGATGCGGTCGCCACCGACGAGCGCCTTGAGTTCGTCGGCGGTGCCGCGGGCGATGACGGTGCCGCGGTCGATCACCGCGATGGAGTCGGCCAGGCGGTCGGCCTCCTCCATGTACTGGGTGGTGAGCAGCAGGGTGGTGCCGCCGGAGACGAGTTCCTCGATCACATCCCACAGATCCAGGCGGGCGCGTGGGTCGAGGCCGGTGGTCGGCTCGTCGAGGAACAGCACCGGCGGGTTGGCGACCAGCGCGCCCGCGAGGTCGAGGCGCCTGCGCATGCCGCCGGAATAGCCCTTCACCGGGCGGTCGGCGGCGTCGGTGAGCCGGAAGCGTTCGAGCAGCTCGCGGGCCCGTTCCTTACTGCGTTGCGTGCCGAGGTGATAGAGCCTGCCGACCATTTCGAGGTTCTCGAAGCCGGTCAGATACTCGTCGACGGCGGCGTACTGGCCCGACGCGCCGATGCGCGAGCGCAGTGCCTGCGGATTGTTGATGACATCGACCCCGGCGACGGTGGCGCGGCCTTCGTCGGGAACGAGCAGAGTGGTGAGTACACGGACAGTCGTGGTCTTTCCCGCGCCGTTCGGGCCGAGAAGTGCGGTGACGGTGCCTTCGGGGACGGAGAGATCCAGCCCGTCCAGTGCGGTGAGCTGTCCGTACCGTTTGACCAGCCCCTCGGCGACGATTGCGTCGGGCATGATTCTCCTGGATGTCGTAGTTCGCGAACCCTTGGTGGCCTCAGTATTGCCCCACCCACCGACAAGTCGCATCCTCATTTCGGGTGGTTCGTGATGTCAGATGTACAAATTTGTTCGACATGCCGATTGCATGCGACACGCGGCGAATCGGACTGATTTTTGGGCGATGCGGCGACGGACCGGCCCGGAATCGGGGTGGCCGCACATCGCCGACGACGAGAACATGTTCCGCGCGCGCGAGGCGTAAAACCTTGCGTACCAGCGACTTCGGGTGTTCGTAAGAGGTTTGTGATGTCTCACAACCCTGCGGCGACCGCTCTGCGGCTGCGGTCGACGGCCCCATGACGGGCCGCGACACGAAAAATTCTCGGAAACTGATCCGTTGCGCGTACACGATTTCCGCGCGGATCGCGTAGGATCGTTCACGTCGGCCCCTCCCCCCCGGGCCGACCCTACGCGGGCCTCGGCTAACTCCCCCCCTTCGCCGAGGCCCGCTCCCCATTTTCCGGCAAGGTGCAGTTCCATCGCCCGGCAGCCCGGTTCAGGCCATGCGACGCGGCCACGAGAACAGCTAGTGATCCTCGTGGCCGGCGGGCGCTTCGGCCCCCTGTTCCGCCACTGTGCGCCAGGCGGTAGCCAGCCGGGCCGCACGCACCTTCCCGGCGACCCCGAGCAGCGGCGCGTCCCGCTCCCAGCGCTGCCGGATCTCCTGATCCACCCGGTCCCAGTGCGGCTCGAGTTCGGCGAGCAGCGCGGCGCAGCGATCGAAGACGCCGGCGAGCGCGATATGCACGCCCGCCGATGTGGCGGGCTCGGTGCTGAGGCCACGCACCGCCGCAAACAGCGCCAGCAGGGCCGTGAGCGCGTCGGCGGGCCATTGCGCATGCCGGGCTACCCGCACGAGCTGACCGAGCACAGCGGCGAGCACATGCAGGTCTTCGACGGTGCGGAACGGCTTCAGGTAATCGGCGTACCCGTCACCGGGCAGCGTTTCTCCCGGCGCGTCCGCGAAACCGACGGTGGCGTGCGGGATCTCCGGCGCGAACGGCAACGGCGGCAGCGGGGTCACCTCCGCCCGCGGTCCGGCCGCGACGAGCACGGCACGCAGGTCCGGCTTGCCGTCGGAATGTGTACCCGCACGGGCGATCACGAGAAACCGGGTGGCGAAGGTACCGAGGGTGGCGAACGATTTGGTGCCGGTCACCATCCCGTCGCCGGTGACGGTCGTCGTCATGGCCGACGGTCGTGCTCCGGTGGCCTCGGTCGCGCACATCGAACTCAACTCGTCGGGGGCGAGCGTGGGCACCAGCGCGTGCAGCGCTTCCTGGTACCCACCGAGGAACGCCGAACCCAATGCGACACTGTCGAATCCGGCGACAGCGGCGCGGTCGACAGAATTGGTGAGATCCGCGCAGCGAGCGCGGTGATGTGCCCAATCCGCCGCGAAATCCGCCGAATCGGCGGCGCCGGGGGCGGCGGTGAGCAGGAAATCGAAAACCGAGGAATTCACAGAAGTGGAGCCTAGGGGAATCGAACCCCTAACCCCTGCCTTGCAAAGGCAGTGCTCTGCCAATTGAGCTAAGGCCCCTTACCGGTGGTGTACCGGCTGGCAACCCGAATCAGCGGGTGGTGACCTCACGCCAGAGATCGGCTTCGTCGCGCTTGCGGAATTTGGTGATACCGATGAGAACCGCGATCACAACACCGACCGTGAGGACAATCTTCATGATTCCCACCCTACTGTGATGTTCGGGAGTGGGCCTAGGAGGACTTGAACCTCCGACCTCTTCGTTATCAGCGAAGCGCTCTAACCGCCTGAGCTATAGGCCCGAACTCGATTCCGATCCCCTGCCGGAGCAGTGAACCGCAACGAGACACGAGGTTACCTTACCCGCCCGCCGATAACCAAAACGGCCGGTCAGAGCCAGTTTCCTGGTCCGACCGGCCGTGCCGGAAAACGCGTGTTCCTAGTCCGGATCGGCCAGGGTCACCTGGATGCCACCGACCAGATCGCAGCACTGGTTGTAGATGAACACACCGACCGTCGCCAGCGCGGTGAACAGCACCACGTTGATGAGCCCGATGACGCCCGCGTACCCGAAGATCGTGCCCGCGTCGATCAGGCCGCCCGAACTGCCCTCCTGGTTGAACATCTCGCCCAGCGAGTTGTCCAGGTTGTCCCACACACCCATGCCCGCGAGCACGATGTAGAGCAGGCCGACAGCGACCATCCACACGAAGAACAGCGCGACACTGATGACCAGGGTGATCTTCAGCGTCGACCACGGGTCGATGCGGCGGATCTGCACCGTCGCGCGCAGCGGCTCACCCGACGCGGCGGCCGCGATGGCCACCGGAACGGCGGGTGACACCGGGCCCGAGGCGGCCGCGGCCCGCGCCGACGGTCCGCTCGGCGGCTGCTGGGGAGCCATCGGCAGCCCGGTGTTGGCCATCGGCAGGTCCGACCCCGGATGACGTACATCCGATAGATCGGGCATGTCCTTGACCAGCTCGGGACGCGCGATGCTTCGGGTCGGCCCGTCGATACCGACGGACTTCACCATCGCGGCTTCCTTGCGCGCCGCCTTGGCCGCCAGGTCGGCGGTGGTGCGCGCGTTGGACGGACCGCTGCCCTTGAGGCCACCGCCACCCTGACCACCCGAGGACGGGCGGCCCTGGCTCGGCGCCTCACCCGGGCGGTACAGGTTGGACTGCGGTTCCCGCTGCGGCAACTGCGCCCAGCCGTCCTGGTAGGGCGATTTACCCTTGCCGTTGCCCGAGCCGTTGGCGGGCCCGTTCGGCTCGGTACCCATCCGCACGGTGGCCTGGTCGAACGATTCGTCCCCGGCGCCACCGGATTCCGGTGCCTTGGCGCCTTCGGCCGCACCCTGACGTGGGATCGGCCGCGGCTGGATCGGAGACGAGGCGACCCGCTCGGTGACGCCGTTGGTCTGGTTCCGATCGTCGTTCGACTGATTCGGTGTGGTCAATGGAATCCTCAGATCCGTTCGTTGCCGCCGCTGGTTGGGTTATTGCTCCGAGGCCGCGTCGCCGATGAGCTGATCGGGATCGGGCTCGTCGGCGTTGCGCGCGATCGCTAGCAAGGTATCGCCATCCGCGAGGTTCATCAATCGCACGCCCTTGGTCTGGCGTCCGGCTTTGCGGACCTGCTTGGCCGCGGTGCGGATGACGCCACCACTGGAAGTGATCGCGTACAACTCGTCCTCGTCGTCGACGATGAGCGCACCCACCAGGCTGCCACGCTTCGGATCGTATTGGATTGTCAATACGCCTTTTCCGCCGCGACCCTGCGCGGTGTACTCCTCGATCGCCGTACGCTTGGCATACCCACCGGCGGTCGCGACCAACAAATAGGTGTCCGGGCGGACCACATTGAGCGAGAGCAATTCGTCGTCGGTGTTGAACCGCATGCCCTGTACGCCGCTGGTGGCGCGGCCCATCGGGCGCAACGCCTCGTCGGTCGCGGAGAAGCGGATCGACTGGCCGTGCGCCGACACCAGCAGCAGGTCGTCGTCGGAGGAACACAGCACCGCGCCGACCAGCTCGTCGTCGTCGCGCAGGTTCACCGCGACGATGCCGCCGGAACGGTTGGAGTCGAAATCGGTGAGCTTGGACTTCTTCACCAGGCCCGCGCGGGTCGCCAGCACCAGGTACGGGGCGTCCTCGTAGGTCTTGAGCTGGATGATCTGGGCGATCTTCTCGTCCGGCTGGAACGCCAGCAGGTTGGCCACGTGCTGGCCACGCGCGGTGCGGTTGGCCTCGGGCAGCTCGTAGGCCTTGGCCCGGTACACCCGACCCTTGTTCGTGAAGAACAGCAGCCAGTCGTGGGTGGAGGAGATGAAGAAGTGCTTGACGATGTCGTCCTGCTTGAGGCCGGCACCCATCACGCCCTTGCCGCCGCGCTTCTGCGAGCGGTACAGGTCGGTCTTGGTCCGCTTGGCGTAACCGGTCTCGGTGATCGTGACGACCACGTCCTCGCGGGCGATCAGGTCCTCGTCGGCCACGTCGCCGTCGGCGGCGATGATCCGGGTCCGCCGGTCGTCGCCGTACTTCTCGACGATCTCGGCCAGCTCGTCGCGCACGAGCGCGCGCTGGCGCTCCGGCCGCTCCAGAATGTCTTTGTAGTCGGCGATCTCGAGTTCGATCTTGGCCAGATCGTCGACGATCTTCTGCCGCTCCAGTGCCGAGAGGCGACGCAGCTGCATGTCGAGGATGGCGGTCGACTGGATCTCGTCGATGTCGAGCAGCTGCATCAGGCCGGTACGCGCGGTGTCGGTGTTGGCCGAGCGGCGGATCAGCGCGATGACCTCGTCGAGCAGGTCGAGCGCCTTCACCAGGCCGCGCAGGATGTGGGCCCGCTCCTCGGCCTTGCGCAGCAGGTAGCGGGTACGCCGGACGATGACCTCGAGCTGGTGGTTCACGTAGTGCCGGATCATCTGATCCAGGCGGAGCGTGCGCGGCACACCATCGACGATCGAGAGCATGTTCGCGCCGAAGCTGGTCTGCAGCTGGGTGTGCTTGTAGAGGTTGTTCAGCACCACCTTGGCGACCGCGTCGCGCTTGACCGTCACCACGATGCGCATGCCGACACGGTCGGAGGACTCGTCGTGGATATCGGAGATACCCGCGATCTTGCCGTCCTTGACCTGCTCGGCGATCGAGTTGACGAAGTTGTCGGTGTTCACCTGGTACGGCAGCTCGGTGATGACGATCGTGGTGCGGCCACGCGCGTCTTCCTCGATCTCGACCACACCGCGCATGCGGATGGAACCGCGACCGGTGGTGTAGGCGTCGTGGATGCCCTGGCTGCCGACGATCAGGCCGTGCGTCGGGAAGTCGGGGCCCTTGACGCGTTCCATGCACGCGGCGAGGGTGGATTCCTCGTCGGCGTCGTAGTTCTCCAGCGACCAGTAGATGGCCTCGGCCAGCTCGTTCAGGTTGTGCGGCGGGATGTTGGTCGCCATACCGACGGCGATGCCGTTGCTGCCGTTCATCAACAGCGCGGGCACACGCGCGGGCAGCACGGTCGGCTCCATCGAGCGACCGTCGTAGTTCGGCACGAAATCGACGGTCTCGCTGTCGATATCGCGCAGCATCTCCATCGCCAGCGGGGTGAGACGGCACTCGGTGTAACGCATGGCGGCCGCGCCGTCGTTGCCTCGGGAACCGAAGTTGCCCTGGCCGTCGACCAGCGGGTACCGCAGCGACCACGGCTGGGCCATGCGCACGAGGGTGTCGTAGATCGACGAGTCGCCGTGCGGGTGGTAGTTACCCATGGTCTCGGCGACCGGACGCGCCGACTTCACGTAACCGCGATCGGGGCGGTAGCCGTTGTCGTACATGGCGTAGAGCACGCGCCGGTGCACCGGCTTGAGGCCGTCGCGCACATCGGGCAGCGCGCGGCCCACGATCACGCTCATCGCGTAATCGATGTAGCTGCTCTGCATTTCGTTCTGGATGTCGACCGGTTCGATCCGGTCGCCCGCACCGCCGGACGGTGGCAGCGTGGTCTCAGTCATCGAATCTCCTTAGAGGGCTGATGTGTTCACGGGCGCGCGGTGGCGCAGCACCGTTCACACATCGAGGAAGCGAACGTCCTTGGCGTTACGGGTGATGAAGCTGCGACGTGCTTCCACGTCCTCGCCCATCAGCACGGAGAACAGCTCGTCGGCCGCGGCGGCGTCGTCGAGCGTCACCTGACGAAGCACCCGCACCGACGGATCCATGGTGGTTTCCCACAGCTCCTTGGCGTTCATCTCACCCAGACCCTTGTAGCGCTGGATGCCGTCGTCCTTGTTGATCTTCTTGCCCGCGGCCAGACCGGCCTCCACCAGCGCGTCGCGCTCGCGGTCGGAGTAGGCGAACTCCGGCTCCGAACGCATCCACTTGAGCTTGTACAGCGGCGGCTGGGCCAGGAACACGTGGCCCTGCTCCACCAGCGGACGCATGAAGCGGAACAGCAGCGTGAGCAGCAGCGTGGCGATGTGCTGACCGTCGACGTCGGCGTCGGCCATCAGGATGATCTTGTTGTAGCGCAGCTTGGCGATATCGAACTCGTCGTGGATACCGGTGCCGAACGCGGTGATGATCGACTGGACCTCGTTGTTCTTGAGGACGCGGTCGATGCGGGCCTTCTCGACGTTGATGATCTTGCCGCGCAGCGGAAGAATCGCCTGGTACATCGAGTCGCGGCCGGACTTGGCCGAGCCACCGGCGGAGTCACCCTCGACGATGTAGATCTCGCACTTGCCCGGATCCTTGGAGCGGCAGTCGGCCAGCTTGCCGGGCAACCCGCCCAGGTCGGTCGCCGACTTGCGGCGTACCAGCTCACGCGCCTTACGGGCGGCCATCCGGGCCTGCGCCGAGGACACCGCCTTCTGCACGATGGTCTTCGCGTCGGCCGGATTGGCCTCGAACCAGTGCGTGAGGTGCTCGTTGCAGGCGCGCTGCACGAACGACTTCACCTCGGTGTTGCCGAGCTTGGTCTTGGTCTGGCCCTCGAACTGCGGCTCGCCGACCTTCACGCTCACGATGGCGGCCAGGCCCTCGCGGATGTCGTCGCCGGTGAGGTTGCCGTCCTTCTCCTTGAGGAGCTTCTTCTCCTTGGCGTACTTGTTGACCACCGTGGTGAGCGCCGCGCGGAAACCCTCTTCGTGGGTACCGCCCTCATGGGTGTTGATCGTGTTGGCGAAGGTGTGGACCGACTCGGAGTAGCCCGAGTTCCACTGCATCGCGACCTCGAGCTCGTGGCCGGTGCCCTTGCCCGTGAAGCCGACGACCGAGTTGTGGATGGCCGACTTGGTGCGGTTGATGTGGCGGACGAAATCCACCAGACCGCCCGGGTAGTGGTAGGTGCGGGTCTTCACCTTGTGCTCGACCGCCTGGGCGGCGACCTCGTCGGCGTGCTTGGGCGCCTCGGCCGTCTCGCTGACCACCTCGTCGGTGACCTCGGAATCGCTCACCCGCTCGTCGGTCAGGGTGATGGTCAGGCCCTTGTTGAGGAACGCCATCTCCTGCAGACGGCGCGCGACCGTCTCGAAGTTGTAGGTGGTGGTCTCGAAGATCTCCGGATCGGCCCAGAACCGGATGGTGGTGCCGGTGCGATCGGTCGGCTCGCCCTGGACCAGCTTGCCGGGCTTGGAATCCTTGTAGACCTGGGTCCAGTGGTAGCCGTCGTTGTCGATCTCGGCTTCCAGCTTGCTCGACAGGGCGTTCACCACGGAGATACCGACACCGTGCAGACCACCGGACACCGCGTAGGCGTCGGAGTCGAACTTGCCGCCGGCGTGCAGCTGGGTCATGACGACCTCGACGGTCGGAATGCCCTGCGCGTGCATGGCGGTGGGGATACCTCGGCCGTCGTCGACGACCTCGACACCACCGTCGGCCAGCAGCGTCACGTCGACCCTGGTCGCGTGGCCCGCCATCGCCTCGTCGACCGAGTTGTCCACAACCTCCCAGATCAGGTGGTGCAGACCGCGTTCACCGGTGGAACCGATGTACATGCCAGGGCGCTTGCGCACCGCCTCGAGGCCTTCGAGGACCGTGATGGACGAGGCACCGTAGCCCGAATTGTTGCCCGATGCGTTGGAGTCGTTGGCAGCCACTTGTCGGTAGCTCTCCTTACTTGCTGATCCCTGGCGCGGACAGCTCGCAAGCGGCTGCACAACACGCGCGTCGAGGGTTCGCCGCTGGTTACGTCACCATCCTACTGGTAAGGCCAACTTACAGTGCACCTACGACACCCCTGACGTCGCCGTGAATGCGAGAACTCGAGCTGGCCCGCCTCCCCGCGTATCTCGGCCAGATTCGGAAGCGTGGAGACGCGATGGCGCGGCAAGCTTCGGGAAGTGGGCAAGTTGGCCCGTGCCCGGTGAGTTACCCATGTTCTCGCGAGTGCGGTCATCGCCTTTCGAAAGTTATCCACAGGTTTTGTCCACAGGCTGCGAATCTGGGGATCGAAGCGGCGGTGCCGCAATGGAACTCGCACCGGTGACCGCCCGGCTACCCGTAGGTGTCGCGCGGGCCGCGGCCCTTGATGTGGCGTTCGCCCTTGCGCCAGCTCGGCGCTGCCGGACCCGTGATCCGCAGGGAGGTGACCACGCCCTGCCCCACCGCCGCGTTGATCTTGGCGAGAATCTGGCCCTGCAACATCCGCAGCTGGGTGGCCCAGGCGGTGGACTCGGCGGCGATCTTGAGCACGCCGTTCTCGAGGGTCACCGGGGTGGCGTGTGCGGCGATGTCCTCACCGACTACGCTCGGCCAGCGACCGAAGACCATTCCCTCGGCAACCTTGCCTGACCAGCCACGATTCTTCGCGATCGACCCCGCGAGCGCGGACAACAGCTGGGGATCGCGGGCGTCGGGGCCCGCACCGGACCAGCCGCTGCGGCGGCGTCCACCCGCGCGCAGCTTGCGCACCGGCGACGCCCGACCCTGCCCGACCGACTTGCCGCTGGCCTTGGCCGCGGCCCGTGCTTCCTCGAGGGCGCGGCGGGCCAGATCGATCCCGCGCAGTTCCGCTTCCGGCTCGTCCTGCACGCGGTCCCACCTTCCGGTCTCGAGGCTCATCGGTCGGTTCGGGAGTCTACGCCGGGTGCCCGACAGAGCCGTCGCGCACCGATGTGGCATATGTCCAGCATGTCCACGGTTTTCCACAGGGCCTGTTGATAACTATGGCTGGCTGTGCATATCTTCGGCCACGATCCGTGACGTTCGCCGGTCGGCGTCGCCCTCGGTCTGCACCCGCAGCGGCGCGGCGGCCAGTTCGGCGGGTACGTCCTCGGCGACCGCGGCGGTGATGAGTACCTGTTCGGCACCCGCCGCCACCTCCGCGAGGGCGGTCCGGCGGCGCCGGTCCAGCTCGGCGAACACGTCGTCGAGCAACAGCACCGGTTCGGCGCCGGTGTTGCGCAACAGCTCGAACGAGGCCAGCCGCAGCGCCAGCGCGAACGACCACGACTCGCCGTGACTGGCGAATCCCTTCGCCGGTGCGCTGCCGAGCAGCAGTTCGAGATCGTCTCGATGTGGGCCGACCAGGCACACACCGCGGTCGAGTTCGCGCCCACGCGCGGCCGCCAGTTCGCGCAGCACGATCTCGCGCACCTGGTCCACGTCGTCGGTTTCGGGAGCCCGCGCGGGATCGAGCAGGTCGGGCGGAAGGTATCCGGAGCGGTAAGCGATTGCGGCAGGGCGTGATTCGGGCGCGATCGACCGATATGCCTCTGCCAGATAGGGATACAGGTCGTGCACCAGGCGCAGCCGCTGGGTGAGCAACACCGAGGCATGCTCGGCCAGGTGCCCGTCCCACACGTCGAGCGTGCTCAGGTCCGAGCGCGAACGCACCTGGCGCCCAGCGGTTTTCAGCAGCGCCGACCGTTGGCGCAACACCTTGTCGTAGTCGGCGCGCACACCGGCCAGCCTGGGCAGGCGGGCTGTGCACAACTC
This sequence comes from Nocardia sp. GTS18, assembly GCF_013839555.1. NCBI lineage: Bacteria > Bacillati > Actinomycetota > Actinomycetes > Mycobacteriales > Nocardiaceae > Nocardia > Nocardia sp. GTS18. The sequence continues at coordinate 78,444 of NZ_JACBIU010000011.1, forward strand.
GTCGAGGAACCGGCGCCGCTCCCCCGGGTCGCCACGGACCAGCGCGAGATCCTCCGGCGCGAACAACACGGTCTGCAGGATGCCGAGGATCTCACGCGACCGGCGCACCGGCGAACGGTTGATCTGCGCTCGGTTGGCGGCACCCTGCTTGAGCTCCACATCCACCCGCAGCTCGCGGCCTGCGTTCACCACGGTCGCCCCGATCGCGGCCTGGGTGGCGCCCATGCGGATCAGCGGCGCGTCGGCGGAAACCCGGTGCGAGCCGAGCGTCGCCAGATAGCCGACCGCCTCGAGCAGATTGGTCTTCCCGTTGCCGTTCGCCCCGAGCAGGACGGTGCGCCCTGGGGACAACTCCAGCTCGGCGTGTTCCCACGAGCGGAAATCACGAACCGACAGCGCACGGATGAACATGTGCGGTGCGGCCCCGCTCAGCCGGGCAGCCGGACCGGCATCAACAGGTAGATGTACTGGCTCTCCAGCGCCGCGAACGCACCGGACTCGAGCACCTTGGGCTCCTCGTCGGAGGCGGGCAGCAGCACGGCGGGACGGCTCGGCGTGGTGAAGCCGAAGGTGACCCGGTCGGCGTGCAGCGCCGACAGACCCTCGGTGAGGTATCCGGGGTTGAACGCGATGGTCAGCGGCTCACCACGGAAATCGGCCTCGAGCCATTCCTCGGCGCGGCCTGCGTCGTCCCCACCGGCCGACAGCAGTACACCGTCTGTGGAGAACTCCAGGCGCACCTGGGCACCGCGCTCGGCCACCAGCGCCACACGCTTGATCGCCTCCGAAAGTGCCGACACCGGCAGCGTGGCGATGGAGGTGTGCTCCTTGGGGAGCAACTGGCGGAACTTGGGGAATTCCGCGTCGAGCAGGCGGGTGGTAGTCCGCCTGCCCGCGTTGACGATGCCGAGCAGGCCGTCGGCGCCGTTGCCGTTGCCGAGCGAGAGCTGCACGGGCGCGGAGGCGGTACCGAGCGTCTTGGCGGCCTCGGACAGCGTGCGCGCGGGGATGAGCACCGCGGTCTCGATATCGGGGCGCGTGGGCTGCCACTGCAGGTGGCGCACGGCGAGGCGGAAGCGGTCGGTGGCGGCGAGCACCACGTCGTTGCCCTCGATCTCCACCCGGATACCGGTGAGCATGGGCAGCGTGTCGTCACGGCCGGCGGCGACGGCGACCTGACCGACGGCCTCGGCGAACACGTCGACGGTGAGTTCACCGGTCTGCTGGGGCACCTCGGGCAGCTGTGGATAGTCCTCGACCGGCATGGTCGGCAGGGAGAACTTGGCGCTGCCGCAGGCGATGAGCACACGGGTGCCGTCGACGGATACGTCCACCGGCTTGTTCGACAGTGCCTTGGTGATGTCGGCGAGCAGACGGCCCGAGACCAGGACCTGCCCCGGACCGGCGACCTCGGCCGCGACACGCATCTGCGCGGAGACCTCGTAGTCGAATCCGGAGACCGTCAGGCCGTTCTCGTCGGCCACCAGCAGGACACCACCGAGAACCGGCACGGGAGGCCGGGACGGGAGGCTGCGGGCCACCCAGGCCACCGACTCGGCGAAATCCTCTCGGGCGACCCGAAACTTCATGCTCGCAAGCTCCATCGCCCGATTTGTCCTCTCCGAGTTTCGAATCCGTATGCGGGTGTGTTCAGCGGAGTTGAGGTGCTGCGTCGGCCGCGCACTGAGTCTCGCACAACCTGCCGACAACCAAACGGTACCCGGACAACGCGCGATCTCCGCATCGACCCTCTAGGAGTTCCGCGCGTCCTGATCCCGTCCCTGTTGTCCTTGCCTGCCTGTGAGTGAACCACCGACGGAGCCGAGCCCTCCCGACCGAGTTTCCACACACCCTGTTTTAAAGAGATCTCTCTATGAATGAGAACTGAAGTAGTAGTAGGCACTGTGGAATCTGTGGAGTTCCGCCATTTCCGCAGCTCAGAGTGCTTGGTGGCATGGGGATGGCCGTGGAGTGACTCGAGGATGAATCGGCGGTGTCTGTGGACACCCGAAGTTGTCCCAGATCCATCCTCGAGTAGTCCTCGAGTTGTTCCACCGATTTCACCTACTTGTTCACACCCTGACCAAGGGTGGTGACGAATCGGTGGATTCCTCGAGGAGTCCACAAGAAGTCCTCGAGGAATCCACAGGCCGGATCCGGTGCCGCCGCAGGTCAGTGGCACTCACAGGCTGTTGGTGGAGGAACCTGTGGACGATGTGCACAACTGCCTGTGGGTAGATGCTCCCCAGATTGCTCCCCAGGCCTGTGTGTGAACCGGTGCACAACCGGTGGATTCCTCGAGGAATCCACAGGGATTCCACAGGGCAAAAAAGAACACCGCCCCAGCTCAGGGCGGTGTTCGGGGTTGGGGATGAAATCAGCGGGAGCGCTGTTTGATTCGGGCTGTGAGTTCTTGGACCTGGTCGTACACGCGACGCCGTTCGGTCATCTCCTTGCGCACCTTCTTCTCCGCGTACATGACCGTCGTGTGGTCGCGGCCGAAGGCCTGCCCGATCTTGGGCAGCGACAGATCGGTCAGCTCACGGCACAGGTACATCGCGATCTGGCGCGCCTGCGCCAGCGGACGCGCCTTACCCGGCCCGGTGAGCTCCTCCAACGTCGTGTTGAAGTACTCGGCGGTGACCGCCATGATCGTGGCCGCGTTGATCTCGAGGGCGGCGGTGTCGGGCATCAGGTCCCGCAGCACCACCTCGGCCAGCGACAGGTCGAGCGGCTGACCGTTGAGCGAGGCGAAGGCCGTCACCCGGATCAGCGCGCCCTCCAGTTCGCGGATATTGCGCTCCACCCGGCTCGCGATCAGTTCCAGCACGTCGTGCGGCACGTCGAGCCGGTCCATCCTGGCCTTCTTGCGCAGGATGGCGATACGGGTCTCGAGTTCGGGCGGCTGCACATCGGTGATCAGGCCCCACTCGAACCTGGTCCGCAGCCGCTCCTCGAGGGTGGCCAGCTGCTTGGGCGGACGATCCGAGGACACCACGATCTGCTTGTTCGCGTTGTGCAGGGTGTTGAAGGTGTGGAAGAACTCCTCCTGGATGCCTTCCTTACCCTCGATGAACTGGATGTCGTCGACCAGCAGGATGTCGGTCTCGCGGTAGCGGCGCTTGAACGCCACCTTGCGGTCGTCGCGCAGGCTGTTGATGAAGTCGTTGGTGAATTCTTCGGTCGACACGTACTTCACCCGCATGCCGGGGAACAGCCGCTGCGCGTAGTGACCGGCCGCGTGCAACAGGTGCGTCTTGCCCAAACCCGAAGCGCCCCAGACGAACAGCGGGTTGTAGGCCCGGGCAGGCGCCTCCGCGATGGCCACCGCGGCGGCATGGGCGAACCGGTTCGACGCGCCGATCACGAACGTCTCGAAGGTGTACTTCGCGTTCAGGCTGGCCGAGGACGACGACTGCGGCGGCGCCTCGGGCGACTTGCTGAAATAGGTCGGCCAGTTGTTGCGCGCGTCGACCACCGGCTCGTCGTCGACCGGTTGAGCGCCTGGGGTCCCCGGGCGCGGCGGCTCCGGCGCGGTATCGGCCGGTGTCTCCTCGACACGCGCGGCGGCCGGCTCCTCCTGCGGTTGCGGCCGTCGCGGCGCACGCGCGGGCGGATCGGTACCGAACAGGGTTTCCTGCCCGGAATGATCGCGCCGCGACGAACCCTGCTCGCGCCTGCCCTGGGGCGGTTCGGGGGTGCGCTGTTCGGGACGGGCACCACGGAAGTCCGGGCGGCCGGCGAACTCGCCGTTGAAATCGGGAACGGGGTAGACAGCCGTCGGCTCGAAATCGGCGCCGGGGAAATCCTCACCGCTGTACTCGCCTGCCTTGTACTCCTGGGGCTTGGCGTACTCGGGAGCCTGCTGGTACTCCGGTTGCTGCTGGTAGTCGCCCTGCGGCTGGTATTCCGGCTCGGCCGGGTACTCGCGCGGCCCGGCGTATTCGGCGCGCTCGCCGTACTCACCGGCCTGCGCCGGGAACTCGCGGCCGCCGAAGCTGCTGCCGTACTCGCCGTCGCGCTGGTAGTCGGGAGCCTGCTGATACTCGGGAGCCTGCTGCTGGTAGTCGTTGCCGTACTCCCCGGAGTTGCCGTTGTAGTCGTCGGCGCCGTAACGCGGTCGGCCGTAGTCACCGCGCTGGGGATAGTCGGGCACGCTGAAATCGGGGCCGGGGTAGCCGGCGGGCGGACGAACCTGCTCACGCGGACGCTCCGGACGGCTCGTCATCCTGGCGTGCCGGGGCGAACTGCCCGTGCGCTCCCCCGCGGCCGGGCTCGGCGCGGCGATGCGCACACCGAGTCCTTCCACCTGTGGCCCGAGTCTGCGCCCGAGCGAACGCAGGATCGGCTCGCGCAGATCGCGCTCGATCGCTTCCTGTGCCAGCGACGACGGAACGGACAGCAACGCGAAACCCTGGGCGACGGTGAGCGGTTTCACCAGCTTCAACCACGCCTGCTGGGCCCGGCTCACCGCGGGAATGGCGCCGTCGGCCGAGCCAGTGGTGAGTTCGGCGACCACCTCCGGCCACACTGTGGCCAGCACATTCTGCTCGTCGTCCATGCAGCGTCCTCCCCGGACCGGTTTGTTGGGCCAACGGCCGCCGAGCACGCCAGCGCAGCACCTGTGACCAGGTGCGATCGGCGTGATCGAAGCGAACAACCGAAGCCGGTTCGAACGCCGTGCGGTCCCGGGATCGGACTTGGCGAGGGCACCGTCGGCCCTACGAATATGCCACTCCGGCCGTCTTTCCACACAATTATCCACAGATGTGGACAAACCTGGGGATAGAGGAATTCTGCCAGCGTGTGGCAGTGAAAGGAGCTGGACCTGCGGTTCTTCAGCAATCCCCCGGCTACAGAGGCTAGCCGCAAGGCGCCCGCGACGCCAGAGGTGTGGAGGAACTCACGAAAAGTTGCTGTCCGCGTCGGTGACGCCCGGGCGTGTCGCCGCAGGTCGGCTCGCCGACCGTCGGACACGACCAGCGGGTAATCTGGATCCCGGTACTCGTCCCGACCCGATCCGGCCCGGATGTTTGCCGACCGTTTCGCCCCATGTGGGCCGAATTTGACCCTGTATGGGGCGATCAGTACCCTCATACAGTCACCCCTTGGCGCGGTGGCGGCTGTGCGCTGCACGCTGATCGCCAAGGCACTCTGTGCGTAGACCGCGGTCCGCAGCGCAGAATCCGAATCACCGAAAACTTCGGGTACCTCACCGGTGCCCACCAACTCGAGGAGTGTTGACCGTGGCCAAGGGCAAGCGGACGTTCCAGCCGAACAACCGTCGTCGGGCGCGCGTGCACGGCTTCCGCCTCCGGATGCGGACCCGTGCGGGCCGCGCCATCGTTTCGGCGCGTCGCCGTAAGGGCCGCTCCGAACTGACTGCCTGATCGCGCGTAGTCGGACGCTCGGGTGTTGCCTGAGCCGTATCGGTTGCACCACCGTGCTGATTTCTCCCGCACGGTGCGCCGCGGTCAGCGAATCGGGAGGCGAGATCTCGTCGTACACGCGTTCACGCATACGTACGACGATGTCGCCGACGGCGATTCCCTGGTCCGCGTAGGCGGTCCTCGGTTCGGGCTGATTGTCAGCAAGGCGGTGGGTAACGCGGTGGTTCGCCACCGGGTGGCCCGCCGCCTGCGTCATATGTGCGCCCAGGTGATCGATGACCTGCCCGCCGATACCGATGTCGTGATCCGGGCCCTGCCCGGTGCGGCTACCGCCGACTCCGCCGAGTTGCTGCGCCAGCTGCGCGCCGGACTCCGCAAGCTCGGCTTGCACCGGGTTCCGGCGGCCGCGCTCGGTCGCACCTCGGCCGGTGAACGGTGATGCGCACGCTCGCTCGGTTACCCGCGAACGCGCTGATCTTCCTGATCGAGCTCTACCGCACTTATGTCTCCCCCACCCGGATGCCGATCTGCCGCTTCACCCCCACGTGCAGCGAGTACGCGGTGAGCGCCCTGCGGACCCGCGGGCTGGTCGTCGGATCGGTACTGACGGTCGTTCGCCTGGCCAAATGCGCGCCCTGGCACCCTGGGGGGTGGGATCCCGTGCCGGAGCGCGGGTCGAATGCTTTCACCAAGTCATCGCCCGCGCTGATCGGCGATACGAACGACGGGAGTACCTAGAGCCGTGCTCGACATCATCTACTGGCCGGTATCCGCCATCCTATGGTTCTGGCACAAAGCCTTCGGCTTCGTGTTCGGCCCCGACAGCGGGCTCACCTGGAGCCTCGCCGTGGTGTTCCTGGTCTTCACCCTCCGGCTGGTGCTGTACAAGCCGTTCGTGAAGCAGGTCCGCACCACGCGGCAGATGCAGGAGCTGCAGCCCCAGATCAAGGAGCTGCAGAAGAAGTACAAGAACGACCGCGAGACCATGGCGCGGGAGATGCAGAAGCTGCAGAAGGAACACGGCTTCAACCCGCTCATGGGGTGTCTGCCGGTGCTGGTGCAGGTGCCGGTGTTCCTCGGTCTGTTCCATGTGCTCCGCTCGTTCAACCGGACCGGTCACGGCTGGGGTCAGCTCGGTTTGACCGCCGAGGAAAATGCCAACATCGGCAACTACATCTTCAGCGCCACCGACGTCCAGTCGTTCCTGAGCGCCCGTATCTTCGGCGCCCCGATCGCGGCATTCATCACCGCGCCGGTGAGTGAGCTGCAGGCATTCGCGGACTGGGGCGGCACGCCGACCCGGATGAGCATCGCGCTCGTCGCCGTCCCGCTGATGGTGATCGCCGGCGTGGCGACCCACTTCAACGCTCGCGCTTCCGTCGCCCGCCAGACCCCCGAGGCCGCGGCCAACCCGCAGGCCGCCATCATGAACAAGCTGTCGCTGTGGGTCTTCCCGCTCGGCGTGATGGTCGGTGGCCCCTTCCTGATGATCGGCATCCTGCTCTACTGGGTGGCCAACAACATCTGGACCTACGGACAGCAGCACCTGGTGTTCGGCCGGATGGAGAAGGAAGAAGAGGCCAAGAAGCAGAAGAAGCTCGAGCTGCGGGCTCAGAACGCGCCCAAGCCCGGTGCCAAGCCGGTCGACGTCCGCAAGAAGCAGGACGCGCCCGCCGACGAGTCGCCCTCGGCGAACGGTACCGCGGCGAGCAACGGCACCCCGAAGCAGTCGGCCAAGCAGGGCGGCAAGCGTAAGCCCGGCGGGCAGCAGCGGCCGGGAAACCGTGGCCGCGCGAACCAGAAGCGTAAGCGCTGAGACGCGACCGGATAGAGGGAAATCCAATGACTGTTGAGACCCAGACCGACGGAGGGGACGCCACCGTGTCGACGACTGTGGACGTCGTGAACGACGCCGAGGAGGCGTTGATCGAAGAGGGCGAGATCGCGGGCGACTACCTCGAGCAGCTGCTGGACGTGCTCGACTTCGACGGCGACATCGACCTCGACGTAGAGGGCGACCGTGCGGTCGTGAGCATCGACGGCGGCCGCGACCTGACCAAGCTCGTCGGCCGCAATGGTGAAGTTCTCGACGCGCTTCAGGAACTCACCCGCCTGGCCGTGCAGCAGGCGACCGGCGTCCGCAGCCGCCTGATGCTAGACGTGGCCGGCTGGCGCGCCCAGCGCCGTGCCGATCTGAGCGAGCTGGGTGTGGCAGCGGCCAAGCGTGTGCTCGAGTCGGGCAAGCCCGAAGCGCTGTCGGCGATGACTCCGTTCGAACGCAAGATCGTGCACGACGCCGTCGCCGAGATCGATGGCGTGGCGAGCGAGAGCGAAGGTGTCGAGCCGAATCGTCATGTGGTGGTTGTGCCGGAGTAGGCTCACACCGCCGCGACCACGCAGGAAGTAGTAAGGCCTCCGGTCCCGGACCGGGGGCCTTATTCATGCCCCGATCACCACCACTGGAGAAGGATGTTTCACGTGGAACGAGAACTGGGTGCGCTGTCCGCCGAACTGGAACCGCCCGCTGCCGCAGCCCGGCTGTTCGGTGACCGCCTGGACCTCGCCCGCCGCTACTGCGCGGCGCTCGCCACCGCAGGCGTGGAGCGCGGGCTCATCGGTCCGCGCGAAGTCCCCCGGCTCTGGGAGCGGCACATCCTCAACTGTGCGGTGGTCGGTGAACTGGTCGACGAAGGCGCGTCCGTGGTCGATGTCGGCAGCGGTGCCGGACTGCCGGGCATCCCGTTGGCCATCGCGCGGCCGGACCTTCGCATCACGCTCGTGGAGCCGCTGCTGCGTCGCACGGTGTTCCTGAGCGAGTTCATCGAGGACGCCGGGCTCGATGTCACCGTCGTGCGCGGGCGTGCCGAACAGTCGGGCGTCATCAAGGAAGCCGGTGGTGCGGATGTCGTCACCTCCCGCGCGGTCGCCCCGCTCGCCAAACTCGCGCACTGGTCGCTTCCCCTCCTCCGCGACCACGGGCGCATGCTCGCGCTCAAAGGAACCAGCGCCGCTGAGGAACTCGAACGCGACGGTGCCGAGCTGATCCGGGACGGCGCGACCGATCTTCGCGTCGTCGGCTGCGGCGCCGGGATCGTCGAAATCCCGACCCTCGTCATCAGCGCCGAACTCCTCCCCCGTGCCGAACGCCCGAACCGCCGCGGCGGACGTAAAGCCGCTGGCGCGGAAAAGAAGACGAGAAAGCGCAACAACTCCTGAATTGCCACTCCCTCGCTTTCGAATGCCACTCAACGAGTTTCGTACCGTGACGAAATGGCCCGAGGGTGGTTGGGTGCACCTGATTCAGGTCGAATTTCGCCATAGCGACTGGGATGGCAAGAGGTGGGCGCAGGAGTAGCGGACTGCGGCCATGCCTCGACCGTCGTGATGGATGATCGTCAGCGGAACCGGCTCCAGCGCGGAATCTGGTGGGGCGACGGCGAATGACTCGTGCGGTGTTTCACGTGGAACGCGATCGCGCGTTGTTTCCCGTGAAACAAGCGTCGGTGAAGTGAATTCTGTGCCGCGTTGTGCGTGTCCCGTGCGGCGTGCCGCGATTCAGCTTTCCTAACGGTCCCGGTGCTGGCAAGCTATTGAGGGTCGGCGCGAGTGAGTCCATCTCCTCGAATTTCGAGTTCTCCACCGACGCAGTTTGTTTGTGATGACACGGCGCCGACGTTCGTCGGGGATACGTGATCTGTAGTTCTCGGGTTAGGAGCAATCTATGTCGAGCGGTCCGGCGAATGTTTCACGGGAAACAACGTCGCGGGTCCCGGGGATGCTGGACTCCAGCAGCTTCGACGCGGAGACGTTCGGGAATACTCCTTTCGGGCACATCTCCCCCGCCGAGACCCCGATCGCGGCGGAAGCGCAACGCGCCAGCCAGATTCTGCATCCAGGAAAGGTCACTGTGCCGAAACCCCGCGAGCAACGGATCATCACCATCGCCAACCAGAAGGGTGGCGTAGGCAAAACGACAACGACGGTGAATCTTGCCGCCGCACTGGCGCATCAGGGGATGACCGTCCTCGTCGTCGATCTAGACCCGCAGGGCAATGCGAGTACGGCGCTGGGCGTCGCCCACCACTCCGGTGTGCCATCCAGTTACGAGCTGCTGATCGGTGAGGTGTCGGTGACCGACGCCATTCAGCAGAGCCCGCACAGCGAACGTCTGTTGTGTGTTCCCGCCACGATCGACCTCGCCGGTGCGGAGATCGAACTGGTCTCGATGGTCGCGCGCGAAGGTCGGTTGAAGACCGCGATTCGCGACGCCGCCGTCGCCGGATACGACATCGACTATGTGTTGATCGACTGCCCGCCCTCGCTGGGTCTGCTCACCGTCAACGCGCTCGTCGCGGCCAAAGAGGTGCTGATCCCGATCCAGTGCGAGTACTACGCGCTGGAGGGCGTCGGCCAGTTGCTGCGCAATATCGGGCTGGTGCAGTCGCACCTCAACCCGGAGCTGCACGTGTCGACGGTTCTGCTCACCATGTACGACGGCCGCACCAAGCTGGCCGACCAGGTCGCGGAGGAAGTGCGCAATCACTTCGGCGACGTGGTGCTCAAGTCGATGATCCCGCGCAGCGTGAAGGTCTCGGAGGCGCCGGGCTACGGGATGACCGTGCTCGATTATGATCCAGGCTCCCGTGGCGCGATGAGCTACATGGACGCCGGGCGTGAGCTCGCCGGGCGCGCCCAGGTTGTCCAGGGCGCGTCGTAGTGCTGGTGTGTTGGAACGAGGAAGGGATCGGTAGCCGATGAGTCAGGCGAAAAAGGGCGGTCTCGGTCGCGGGTTGGCGGCGTTGATCCCGACGGGGCCCGCCGTGGCGCCCGGGCTCAGCAGTTCCGCGGCGAGCGTGATCGGCATCAACCCGATCGGCCCGCAACCGGCCGAGGCGTTCCTGCATCGCGTTCCCGATGCCGAGCCCGCGGAGCCGGAGGAGGATCTGGTCTCCCCCGGCGACGCGGTGTACCGCGAAATCCCTGCGGATCAGATCGAACCGAACCCGAAGCAGCCGCGCTCGGTGTTCGAGGAAGAGGCGCTCGCCGAGCTGGTGCACTCGATCCGTGAATTCGGGTTGATGCAGCCGATCGTGGTGCGTCGACTCGAGCCGGGTGTCGACAAGTTCCAGTTGGTCATGGGCGAGCGCCGGTGGCGCGCATGCCAAGAAGCGGGCCTGGCTACGATCCCAGCCATCATCCGCGATACCGCGGACAGCTCGATGCTGCGCGACGCGCTGCTGGAGAACATCCATCGCGTGCAGCTGAACCCCCTCGAAGAGGCGGCGGCGTATCAGCAGCTGCTCGAAGAGTTCGATGTCACCCACGAGGAACTGGCCTCGCGTATCGGCCGCTCGCGTCCGGTGGTGACGAACATGATCCGGCTGTTGAAGCTCCCGATTCCGGTGCAGCGCCGTGTGGCCGCCGGTGTGCTGTCGGCCGGCCATGCCCGCGCGCTGCTCGGTTTGGACGCGGGCGCCGAGGCGCAGGAGGCGCTGGCGGAACGGATTGTCGCCGAAGGTTTGTCGGTGCGCTCCACCGAGGAAGCGGTGACGCTGGCCAACCGCAATCCGTCGGAGGTCGCTCCCCCGGCGCCGAAGCGCAAGCCGATCCACATGCCGGGTCTACAGGAAGTCGCCGAACGCCTATCGGGTTCCTACGACACCCGCGTGACGGTGAGCCTCGGCAAGCGCAAGGGCAAGATCGTTGTCGAGTTCGGTTCCGTCGAAGATCTCGAGCGCATTGTGGCGCTGATGGAGCAAGCCAGCCCTGAAACGTCACTGTGACAGGGACTTCCCAGCCTTTATACATCTCGGAAAGAGGCGGCATTACTGTGGATAGTGATGTGGCGTGAGCGTGGATGAATCGGACAGCTGGAGGCTGAACAGAGCAGTGTCGACCAGCGTCACAGCATTGACCCTCGACGGACTCGATCGGCTTCCGGCGCATACCCGGCGGTGTGTTTTCTGGGAGCTCGATCCGGCCGTCGCAGCCGACTCCCAGTCCTTCAGCGACCCGGTCTTCGAGAAGGAGGCATGGCTCTCGACGGTCATGCTCGAATGGGGATCATGCGGGCAGGTGGCCCAGGTCGACAACAACATCGCCGGCTGCGCGCTGTATTCGCCGCCGAGTTCGGTGCCGCGCTCGACCCTGTTCCCCACCTCCCCCGTGAGCCCGGACGCCATCCTGCTGACGACGCTGCAGGCCGAATTCCCCTATGACGAATCCGATGTAGCCCACCGGCTGGTGCAGGCCGTGGTGGCCGATCTGGTGCGTCGCGGTGTGCGGGCGCTCGAGGCATTCGGCATCCGCAATGGACCGCCGTCGAGCTCGGTCGCCGATCGGGGGCTCGGCTCGTCGATGCGGCTCATGGAACGGATCGCCGCTCCCCTGCGCGATCGGGCCTCGACCACCCAGTGCACCCCGGAAACCTGCATGATCGACGCGGACTTCCTCGAGGACGTCGGCTTCGAAGTGGTGGCCCAGCATCACCGCTTCCCACGCCTGCGTCTCGAACTCGACTCCGATCACGGCTGGAAGGAAGACGTCGAGCGCGCCCTCGACCAGCTTCTGGCCGCCGCCGAGATGGCCCCACCTGCCAGAATCGGCGTGCGCTAGCCGACACAAGAAAGCGGCCCCGCCTGCGCGGGGCCGCTTTTGTGGTTTCGGGAGAACATGGGTAACTCGCCGGGGACGGGCTGCCGTGACCCGCTACCTGGTCTGGCCGCCGACGTAAGCCTCACCGCACCTGGGTCTGGCCTGAAACTCCGGGTAGGCGGACGAGACCGGAATTCTCCGGCAGCCGATCCTGGGCCGCCAGTTCCTCGGCGAGCAGTTCGGCGAAGGTGTAGGTGCCGGTGGGCTGGTCGTCCTGGCCGAGCAGGTACAGCCGCTTCACCGAGATGAGGATCGCCTCGGCGATCACGTCCCGCATGCGCGGGTTGGTGAGGATGGAGGCGTCGTATTCGTTGGTGAGGTAGCCCAGGTCCACCTGGACCGTCGGCATCTTGGTGAGGCGCAGCAGATCCCAGGTGCGCTGATGGGTGCGGCAGTCCTGCAGGGACGTGCGGGCAACCACTTCGCGCTGGATGAACCCGGCGAGTACCTGCCCGATCATCGACACCGAACCGTGGGAATTACCGAAGTAGAACCCGGCGACGCCCTGCGCCGACGGATTGTCGCTCATCGCGCAGCGCAACGAGATCATCAGATCGGCGTCGAAAGCGTTGGAGGTATCGGCGCGTTCGGCATCGGTCGGGTTGGCGCCCCACGGACGTGACAGGAACGTCTCCATGCCGGTGGCGGCCATCCGGCCCTCGAGCCGCGAGGCCAGATCCCACAGGATCTCCGACTCGTACACGTCACCGAACTCCGTCGGCACGGCGAATCCCTTGTCGGGGCCACCGAATCCGGGGTCGATGACGATGCGCTTCCCGGTGAGCTGCGGTCCCGCCCGGTGCACCACCTCTTCCTCGGCGATGCGATGCGGGTTGCCGCCGGTGACGCGCGCGCCGAGCAGATCGAGCGAGCGCAGTGTGTCGGGACCACAGATGCCGTCGGCCGAGAGACCGATCTCGCGCTGGAAGGCGCTGAGTCCCTCGTGGGTGTGTGGACCGAAGTAGCCGTCGACCCGGTGCACGTAGAAGCCGAGGTCCTGCAGCTTGCGCTGCAGGGTGGCCACGTCGTCGCCGTACAGCGGGGCGGACAGCTGGTAGATCAGTGTGCGGGCACCCAGGCGATAGGAGGCTTCCTTCAGCGCGCGATACGTGGCCGGGCCGACGATCCCGTCGACGAGCAGACCACGCTGCTGCTGGAACGCGCGAACCGCCGAGTCGAGCGAGCGGTCGAAGACCACATCGGTGTCCTGCCAATCGTGCTGGCGATGCAGGAAACCGAGGCTTGCGAGGGTGCTCCGAACCTCTGCGACGGCCGGTCCTGAATCGCCGTGACGAAGTCGGTGCATGCGTAAGAGCCCTTTCCTTCGGCCGGAGCGTCCGTCGATTGTCTCAGACCCGGGCGGTATTACGGGAATCCCGGGTCCAGGCATCCTACGGCGCGTCGGCCGGTGGGAGGTGTCTTTGTCGGATCGATCGCGGCTCAGATGAGCCCTTCGAGCTCGCGCAGCAGCGCCGCCTTGCCCTTGGCGCCGACGATCTGCTTCACCGGCTTGCCGCCCTGGAACAGGATCATGGTCGGCAACGACAGGATCTGGTAGTCGCGGGCTGCGCCGGGGTTGGCCTCGGTGTCGAGCTTGGCGATGGTGAGCTTGTCGGCATGGGTGCCCGCGATCTCCTCCAGCACGGGGGCGACCATCTTGCACGGGCCGCACCAGTCGGCCCAGAAGTCGACGAGCACGGGCTTCTCGCTGAGCAGCACGTCGTCGGCGAAGGACTGGTCGGTCACGGTGATGGTGTTGGCACTGTCGGCCATGGGTGTTCTCCTAGCTGGGTGGAACGCGAAATCAGTTGGCGGACACCGCGGCCGGGCCATCGGCGTTGTCGAGTGTGTTGGCGGTGATGTCGCCCTGCTCGGCGAGCCAGCGCTCGGCGTCGATGGCGGCGCGGCAGCCGGTGCCCGCGGCGGTGATCGCCTGGCGGTAGGTGTGGTCGACGAGGTCGCCCGCGGCGAACACGCCCGCCACATCGGTGGCGGTGCCCGGATCGGTCACCTGCACATAGCCTTCACCGTCGAGCGCGACCTGGCCCTTGACCAGTTCGCTGCGCGGATCGTGGCCGATGGCGACGAACAGGCCGGTGGCGGCCAGTTCGGATTCCTCGCCGGTCCTGGTGTCGCGCAGGGTGAGGCTGGTGACGCTGTTGTCGCCGTTGACCTTCACGACCTCGGCGTTGAGCCGGAAGTTGATCTTCTCGTTGGCCTTGGCGCGCTCGAGCATGATGCGTGAGGCACGGAACTCCTCGCGGCGGTGCACGATGGTGACGCTGGCGGCGAACTTGGTGAGGAAGGTCGCTTCCTCCATCGCCGAGTCGCCGCCGCCGACCACCACGATGTCCTGGCCCTTGAAGAAGAAGCCGTCGCAGGTGGCGCACGCGCTCACGCCGCGGCCGAGCAGTTCCTGCTCACCGGGGACGTGCAGGTAGCGGGCAGCCGAACCCATGGCGAGGATGACGGCGTAGGCCTCGAAGGTCTCGTCACCGACAGTGACCTTCTTCACGGGGCCGGACAGGTCGATCGCGTCGACGTCCTCGGTGCGCAGGTCGGCGCCGAAACGCTTGGCCTGCTCGCGCATCTGCTCCATCAGGTCGGGGCCCATGATGCCCTCGCGGAAACCGGGGAAGTTCTCCACCTCGGTGGTGGTCATCAGGGCACCACCGAACTGGGTGCCCTCGAAGACCAGGGGCGCCAACTCGGCGCGGGCGGCATAGACGGCCGCCGTGTAGCCGGCGGGTCCTGAGCCGACGATGATCAGGTCGCGAACTGGCGTGCTCATGGGGCCCTTCCGAAAAGCAATGCTGGGACGTGTCAGTCAACAACAGCCTAAACGGTGTTGTTCCCTGTGCTTATTTGGCGGCTGGCGCCGCGGTTCTCGGCGCTGAGCCCCGCCTCTTCCCTCCCTGCGGGTACTCCTTCGTCGCACCCTTCGGTCAGTCCAGAGGCGGGGACGCGCCGAGAACGGGTGAGTGTGGGGCCAGAAGGGCAGGTCAGCCGATGTCGCGGACGGCTAATCGGCTGGGGGCGCCGGTGGTGCATCCGGTGCCGACGACCAAAGCGGTGATGGTGGGGGTTTGGGGGCCTTTGACGAGGACGAGTACGGCGTCGTCGCCGCGGAAGGTGATGCTCGACGCACCCAGGACGGCACGGTCGATGCCGTTGGCCTGCACGCAGCGGGTGAGGGCGGCTTCGTCGGCGAGGGGGCCGTGCACGTCGCGTTTGCCGAGGGCGGTGAGGGCGGCGGCCGCAGTGAGGTCGTCGCCCGGGGTGGCCGGTTCGGTGGGTGGGGCCGCAGTCGGTGTGCCGTCGGTGTTGTCGAGGGTGCCGACCACGGCGCCCGCACCCGCGAGGACGGCGATCGTGGCCGCTGCCGCCACCAAGAAACCCAGCCGGCGCCGGGACTTGTACTGCGCCAACGAGATCGGCGTGGACTGTTCCGCGGCGGGGGTGGCGCTGGTCGGGACAGACGTGATCCGTGCGGTCGGGCCGTCGCCCGCGTCGGGTTCGGCGACGGCAGGGACGGAGGTGATTCGTTCGGTCGGCCCCTCGTTGGCGTCGAGTTCGGCGACGAATCGGAACATGCGGTCGGCCACGTCGTCGGGCATGCGGTGCATGACCAGGTCGTCGTCGACCAGCGTACGGAGGTGGGTGTTCACCTCGTCGAGATCGTTCAGATAGCGCAGCGCGTCCGGGTCGGTGCGGACCTTGGGCCACAGTTGCTCGCGGAGTTCCGGTGCGAGATTGTCGGCGTGCAGATCGGCCAGCAGTTCCGACGGGAACGGAGGCTGCGGCACGGATCGAGCCACCTCGCACCTCCCCTGTTCTGTCGATTTTCGGATCGCAGCATGTACATCGCTGACTTGTTCGTCACTGTTAATGACGCATCCGGGCTAGCTCCGGTTCCCTGGATCCCGGAAAAATTCCAAACGTTCTTGCAAACGTACGCGCGCTCGGGCGCATCTGCTCTTGATCGTGCCTTCCGCCACGCCGAGTGCCAAGGCGGTTTCGGCCACACTCCGCCCCTCCATCTCGGTCATCACCAGGGCGAGCCGCTGTTCGTCAGGGAGGGTGAACAGCGCCTCGCTCACCACGAGGTTCAGCTCGTAGTCGGCGTAGGCATCGCGTGGCTCGACCGCCTCGGGCATGGTGTCGGGGGTGACGGAGATGGCGCGGCGGGTCTTGTTGCGCCGGATCCGGTCGAGGCAGGCGTTCACGACGATGGCGTGCAACCAGCTGCGCACCTCGGACTCGGCGCGGAACGTCTCGGCGGTGCGATGGGCGGAGAACAAAGCGTCCTGCAGGCAGTCGGCGGCGTCCTCACGGCTGTAGGACGTGCGCAGCGCGGTCTGCCAGAGGTGGTCCTTGTGCCTGCGCAGCAGTTCGGAGAAGGCATGCGGTTCGCCGCGTACGTGCGCGGCGAGGAGTTCCTTGTCGCTGCCGTTCTCCAGGAACGAGCGATCGCGGAACGCCGCCTGGCGCGTTGTCCCCCCGCGTACTTGCTCGTTGACTTCCGGCGACAACACCTGACCCCTTGGACAGCGCTCATTACGGCGACTTCGTGTCGGCGAACGAGGCCGATCCATCACCTGACTACAACGCGGCGTCCAGGACCGACGTCGACAGATCCTGGGTAGCTCCCTGCCGAGAGCGCGGGGTGATCATATCGCTGATAACAATTGCGCACCAACCGGACCGCGGTTCGATGAACAGTGATGTTCTAGCGCGAAATAGGCATCCACCTGCGCAGATAGCAGGTGGGAAGGACTGCGGCGCGGATTTACGGCGCGGCGTCGAAGCGGACGTCGGCGACGGCGGTCTGGAACTGTCCGCCCGAATTCGCCAGTCCGGTGATCCATACGAGCACGAAGCGAGCAGCCTGATCGGTCTGCACGGCGACCTCGGTGACGCCGTCGCCGAGACGGGCGGAGCCGATCAGCTGAGTCTGGTCGAGCGTGGGCGTCTCGGTGGGCGAGGTCCGGATCTCGACGGTGCTGCCCGCACTGGGCGAGGTGATCGAGACATTGGTGAGTTTGGCGGGCGCGGGCAGCGTGGCCAGCAGTCCCACGCCCTTCTTGAGGGCGGGGAACTGCTGGAAGTACTGGTCGGTGCGCCACACCGTTTCCGGGTTCTGGTCGAGCACCGCGCCCGCCGTCGCGGCGCCGTCGGGGGTGCCCTCCGGGGAGAACACCCTGGCACCGGTGACGGCCACCGGCACACTCGACGGCTGCGCGGGCTGGTCCGCCGTCGGTGCGGCGGCCGCGCTCGGCGGCGCCACACTCGACGTGAGCCCGATATTGATCTGCTGATCCAGCGGCTTGTCAGACGCGCCGGGCGCGAAGATACTCACCATCCACCAGATCAGGATGCCGACCACCAGCGCGGCGAGCACGCCGAGCCCGACCATGATCCACATCATCCGCTTGGAGCGTTCGCGTTCGGCCGCAAGCAGTTCCGGGTCGGCGAGCGAATCGGGGCCGGCCGCGACCGCCCGCTGACCCAGCCGCAGCACGGGGATGAAATCGGTCTTCTGATCGACGACCGAGGCCTGCTCGAGCACGTGCTGCACGGTGGCGGCGGTGCGCACACCCTTGTTCGATTCCAGCGACCGCACGGCGACGGCCGAGATCTCGAACGGCACCTCGGGCCGGATCTGGCGCGGCTCGACCGGAGTTCCGTCGGGCCCGAAGTCGGCCAGCCGCAGCCCGCCGATCGTCGCGGCCGTACCGGTGACACCGCCCACGCGAATCGGCCAGCGCGCGGTGATGAGCGCGTAGAGCATGGCGCCGAGGCCACGCACATCGGACTGGGCGTCGGAATCGCCGAGTGTGCCGGGGAAGGCGAGCACGGCGTCGCCGGAAGCGCTGATCCGGATGCGGTCGGGATGGTCGATCGAGAGCGAGCCACCGCCGCGATGGGCCAGTTCGGCCGCCGAGGCGAGTACCCGGATGGCCCGGGCGGCACCGATCGGCGACGGCACGGTCTCGGCCATCTCCCGCAGCGACCGGCCGGGTGTCCACTCCGCGACCACGATGCCGCCGGAACTACCGCGCACCACGTCCAGGACCCTTGCCAAGCCGGGCGAGTTGATGCGGCCCAGACGCAGCGTGCGCGACAGGATCGCCTGCGGACCGTCGTGGCCCGCGTTCTCACCCGACTTCTGATCGGCATCGACGAAGGTCAGCGCGACCTCGCGGTCGAGTTTGATGTCGAGGGCCTGCCAGAACTTGAGCCCGCGCGCGCCGCCGTGGCTGGCGAGCAGGCGATACCGGCCGCCCGCGACCGACGCGCCGGGGATCAGCTTCGGTCCGCGCTGCGGGCGTTGCACGTCCTGCGGCGGTACGGGGATCGGCAGCATGCCGGTGTCGTGGGTCGGATCGTGCGGCGGCGCGGCCGCGCGACGGTCCTCGGTCGGTTCGTTCTTCTCCGGCGACCCGTCTGCCTGCAGGTTCTTGCTGTCGTCGGGCGCGTCGGCGTGTTCGGGTCCTGCGGTGTCTGCCCCGTCGGGCCGGACATCGGTGGACCTTCCTCCTGCGGCGCGCGCCGCAGAATCAGCGGCTGGGACGCCGCCCACCGCGTCATCGCTCACCCTCGGTCCTCCTTCGGCCTGATCTCCCGTATCGGTCTGCCGAACAGCGTACGGGAACTGTGCTTGACCGGTGATGTCAACAGCACCGGGCCGGATCACGGGCAACACCATGGTCTGGGTGTCCAGCGACTGCCCGTACGCCGGGAAGGCGTAGGTGTCGGGCCTGCGCAACACGGTGGTCGCGTAGATGTCCTCGGCCGAGGCGTCCTCGTCGAGCGCGAGTTCCGGCGCGGGCGGGGTGATGCCGAGCTTGCGCGAGACGGCGACGGTGATCGCCACCACCTCGGGGATGCCGACCAGACGCATCAGCCCGAACGCCACCGAGAACAGGACGAGCGCGTCGACGGTGACCCGCAGCAGCGAGGCCGGGCCGCCGGTGACGTTCGCGAGGCCGGTCACCGTGTCGATGATGAGCATCACCGCGCCGCCCGCGATCGAGGCGAGCACCACCCGGGTGATGGTGCGGCCGACATTGGACATGCGCAGATCGCCGAGGCTGCGGTGCAGCAGTACCCCGCCGATCACCGCGCCGACGGTGAAGCTGAGGCCGGTGGCGACGCCGAGGATGATGACCACGTCGTCGCTGTCGCGAGCGATCACCGGGGCGAGCGCCGAGCAGGCGATCTTCACCGTGGTGATGCCGAGGATGATCCAGGTCGGCGTCCACGCCTGTTCGCGGGCGTAGAAGACGCGCAGGTGGATCAGTACCAGCGAATACGGGATCAGCGTGAAGGCCGACCAGCTCACCGCGCTGCCGAGGCGGGCGGCGTCACCGGAGAACCGGGCGTATCCGTAGAGGGCCTCGCCGATCGCCGGACCGGCCAGGGTCATGAAGGCCACGATCGGGATCAGCGCGATCATGGTGAGGCGGGTGGCCGCGGACAGGTCGTCGACCACGGCGGGCGTGTCGTCGGCGGCGGCGTTGCGGCTCAGCCTCGGCATGATCGCGGTGAGCAGCGTGACGCCGATGACGCCG
Organism: Nocardia sp. GTS18; assembly: GCF_013839555.1. NCBI lineage: Bacteria > Bacillati > Actinomycetota > Actinomycetes > Mycobacteriales > Nocardiaceae > Nocardia > Nocardia sp. GTS18. Next base: position 98,062 of record NZ_JACBIU010000011.1, read on the forward strand.
TAGGGCAGCTGCAGCAGCGCCCAGGCATTGGCGAAGATCGCCGGGCCCGCCTCGTCGGCCGCGGAGGCGATGTTGTTCGCCACCACCAGGCCGACCTGGCTGATGAGCACGTACAGGATGATCGCGGCGCCCATCTTGCCGAACTGCTTGAGGCGCGCGTCGATGCCCCACAGCGGGCGCAGGTCGATGCCGTGCCTGCGGATGGCGGGCAGCAGGCTCAGCGCCTGGGTGGCCACACCGGCGGTGATGCCGAGGCCGAGGACCAGCAGTTTCGGGTCGCTCATCCGCACCGGGTCGAGCGTGATCTCACCGGGTGTGAGCGCGTACACCGCCAGCACGACGAGCGCGACGATGTTGTTCATCACCGGTGCCCACGCGCCCGGTTTGAAGGCCTGTCTGGTGTTGAGGATGGCCGTGAACAGCGCCGACATGCCGTAGAACAGGATCGCCGGTGCGAGCAGATAGGTGAGTGCGGTGGTCAGCGAGGTGTTGACCTTGCCGTCGGAATCGACGAGCACGTGGCTGGCCAGGATGGGCGTCGCGGCGAGCGTCAGGACCGTCGCCACGAAGAGCACCGCGAAGGCGGCGGTCACCAATCTTCGGACGAACTCGGCGCCGTTGTCGGCGTCCTCCTGTTCGGCGCGCACCAGGGTCGGCACGACGATCGCTGTGAGCACCGCGCCGAGGACCAACTCGGCGACCATGTTCGGGATCAGGTTCGCCGAGATGAACGCACTGGCGATGGCCGGACCGAGCACGGTGAGCAGCAACAGCTGCTTGGCGAACCCGGTGATCCGGCTGACGAGCGTCGCCACGGCGATCGACCCGGAATCCTTGAGCAGCTTCTCGTTGGCCGACTGTGGATTCGTGTCACGCGGCGCGGGCTTCTCGGTGCGAATCCGCTCGGGACGCGCGATCACCTGCGTCTGCTCGGCCGCCCGCATCGCGTCACCACCGGGCCGACTCGATGCCGCAGGCATCCCGGGGAAGCTGTCGCGCCCAGGCCCCGGTCGAGCTGCCTCGTACCCACGCGGCGGCGGACCGGCCTGCGGACTTCGCCCAGGATCCACCTCGGGGCGAGCCTGCCGAGGAATCGCCCCTGATGCCCCTGCGGCCCGCTGCTGCGGAAACTCCCCCGACCTGGGGCCCGGCCGCTGTGGACCACTCGGCCGCTGGGCAGGACCTTGGGGTGCATCATCGCCGGCCCGACGACCGCGCGGTTGCCCACCGCCAGGCTGACCGACTCCAGGTCGTCCGCCGGCGCCGGGCTGTCCGCCGATGCCGGGCTGTCCGCCGACGCCAGGCTGACCGCCGCGACTCCCTTGCTCGCCCGCACCGGGGTGCTCGACGCCACCGCGACCGCCCATGACCGAGGGTCCGGCCGGGCCCGCCGAACCTCGCTGCTGACCTGGCCGGTCGCCCGGCTCGACGCCGGTGGGACCGGGTCGCTGACCTGGCGCGGGCGGGAACTCGCCCCGCTGCCCGCCGGGCACCGAGCCGAAGCCGCCCGGGCGTCCCTCGGGGCCGGGGCCCTGTGGTCGGAACTCGCCGGGGCGACCGGGTTCGGGGCGCCGCGGCGCACCGGGCACTCGCGGATCAATCGGCGGTGGTTGCGACGACTCGCCGTAAGGAGCGGCCGATCGCGGATCCGGTGCGGGTCGCTGTGGCCCTGGGCCGCCCGGTCGCTGCTGGCGGGGGAACTCCCCCGAACGCCCGTCTGCCGGATAAGACTGAGGAGGCTGTGGACCACCCGGTCGCTGCTGCCGAGGCAACTCCCCGGAACGGCCGTCGGCCGGATACGGCTGGGGTCGCTGCGGACCAAGGCCGCCCGGTCGCTGCTGGATCGGGAATTCGCCGGAAGGTGCGGGCCGACGGTTGCCTTCGCCGGTACGTCCCGGTGCGCGCAGCGCATCGTCCGCCACGGCACCGTTCAGGTCCCCCGGTCGCGGTGGCTGCCCGCGCAGCGGGTCTGCGGGCCCCGGACGGTGATTCGGCTCGACGGGCGGCAGCGGGCGATGCGGAGCACCGGGTGCCGAGGTGTAGTTCGACTCGCCGGGATGAGGTGCGCGCGGAGGTTCGCCGCCGGGGCGATGACGCGGGTCGTCATCGCGCGGATACTGCGCGTGCGGCGGTTCACCGGGCGATGGACTGAAGTTCGGTTCGCCGGGCCGGAAGGCTGGCGGGTACGGCGGCTCGCCAGTACGGCCGGGCCCGTGGGGTGGCTGGCGAGGGGGCTGGACTCGCGGGACCTCGCCCGAGCTGCCGGGAACGGGTCGTCCTGTCGGCTGGGCGGGTCGCGCACCCTGCTGCGGGCCGGGATCAGCGGGGCGCGGCCGGGCCGGGTCGACGGGGCCCAGGCGCGGCGGGACCGGGCGATCGCCGGGACGGGCAGGCACCTGCGGCTCGTCGGTGTCGCGGCCGCTCATTCCACGCTCCCATGGCGCGGCGGGGGCCCAGCGGTGGGTCGGCTCGTCGCGTTCGTCGTGGTTGTGCCGATGAGCGGAATCATCGTCGCCCATCATGCCTCCTGTACCCGGCGCAACCCGCGAATCCCGCCTCGTTCTTGCCTGTCATGGTCCCCCGCGCGCCGGTCAGGCGTGGGTGTTCACTGCCGACGCAGTCGTTGCCGGGCGCGTCGCAGCCGTCCGGCCCGTTCCACCGTTTCGGGGGTGAAGCCCTCGTCGGCGGGGTCGGGTCGGCCGCGGAAGCGCCGCCACAGCCGGCGCCCGGCCAACAGCAACAGCAGTATCGCGGCACATGCCGTAATTATGGCCAAGGCCTGACCGTAGGCGTTCGAGCGCACCGAGACCGACGTCGGCTCCCCTAGCGTGATTCCGTCCGGGGTGGTAAGGGCGATGGGAATGACCAGCTTACGGCTGTCACTCACCTCGGTCGGTATCTGAAATGACCGAGTTCCGTTCGGCGGAAGGAGCTGTTCGCCGATATCGGTGATGTTCGTCTCGGAAGGCGCGGAGATCCGGAAGTTCACCCGGATCGCCACCGGCAGATCATTGCGGGCAACCAGCAGCAACGGGCTCTGCTCGGACGCGAGCGTGTACACACCGCCCGGTGGCAACACCGATACCGACGCGAACACGGTGTCGACTTCCCGGGTCACCTGATCGACACGCCGGTCGGCATGCAGGTCGGCGAGAGTGTCGTCCTCGCCGCGCCGGTCCGACAGGCTCAACGCCCGCAGCAGATCCTCGCGCGCGGGCGTGAGGAAGGCCAGCGGCGTCAACTCGGCCTCGGGCAGCTCGACGAGCGCCCGCATCATCTCGGTGATCCGCGCACCCTGGTCGCGCACGGGCACGACGAGATGTTCGGGCGCGGCGTCCTGAGCGGCCGACGGCAGGTATTCGAGGGTGAACGGGCGCGGATCCGGCTCCTGCGCGACGAGCTCCGCGAACGGCCGGGGCTGGGCCAGCTGGTTACGGGCGAGCAGTTCCACCTGTTTGAGCAGCGCCACACCCTCCTCGCGGCTGGCGCCCCACTGCTGCGGCGGCATCAACAGCTGCGAACGCGGCCGGTCCGGCGCCGGATTCAGCGCGGTCCACGCCATCGCGCCGAGCGCGTCCTGCAACCGGGCGGCCCGCGAGTCGTTGGTGACGTCGAAGCGCACCTTCGACGGTGTGAACGAGGGCGTCGGCGGGTTGGAACCCACGGCGGCCAGCGCCGTCGCCGACCAGATGTCGAAGGTCGTCACCCGCAGCGCCGGATCGGTGTTCGGCCCCGCCTCGACGCTCACATCCGGCACCCGCACCACGTCCGGCGCGGCCTGCTCCCCGCCGACGACCGTGCCGGGCACGAACGTCGACGGCGTGGAGGTGAGCGCGGTCTCCGGATCCGGCACCGAACCCTCACCCGATACGGCCGACCCGGCGAGCACCGCCGTGCCGTACCCGTACTCACGCAGCAGCTGCCCCGCCGCGTGATCGATGCTGCCGGAATCGGGCAGGCTCACCCCGCGCAGCGACCTGGTGCCCAGGATCGCGTCGACCACATCGGCCGGTGCGTGCAATGCCCGCGCCGACAGACCCGGCTCGTTCACCGCCGCCAACGCCGTCACATCGACCTGCGCGTACGGCAACGCCACCGTGCACATCGACCCGGCGAGCGCGCGCAACCGGTCCAGCCAGGCCTGCGCGTTCGCGGCACCGGTCCCCTCCCGCGTCGCGCCCTCCGGATCCGACGGACTCGCCAGCACCCGGTAGCCGCGCGTCATCGTCTGCGCGGTCGACACCAGATCGGGATCGATGGCGATGCACACCGACCCGGCGACCGCGTTGTCCTTACCCGGTGCGGGCGCGACCGCTTCCAGCGCGGCGACCAACTGCTCGAGCCGCCCACCCTTGCCGAGCGAGGCGGCGAGCTCGTCGTCGAGCAGTTCCACCTGCCCGTTCACCGACCCCGGTTTGCCCGCGACCATGCGCGGCCGGTCGGCCAGCGGCCAGATCACCGTCGTCGCCACCGGCGTGGCCTCCGGTGGCGCGGCAACCGGGGCCGGGTCGCCGTCGGCCGGTGGCAGTCCGAGCACCGGAAGCAGGAAGCGGGCGTCGTCGAGCCGGGCCTGCGAACCGTAGGCCGGCTCGCCGTTCACATTCAGCAGCAGCGGATACACACCGGGATCGGTGATGCCGAGCGACGCGCCGTCGCCGCCGCGCAACGCGATCCGCACCGAGAACTGTTTGCGCTGGCCAGGACTCAGCTTCGGCGTCACATCCTCGAACGGCCCGGTCACGTCATAGTTCACCTGATCGAGCCGCAGCGAACTGCGCAATCCGCTCGGCGAGAGCACCGGGGCGGCGCGCTGGATGCGCACGCTCACATCGTCGACCACCCGGTCACCGATATTGGTGACCGTCCCCGACACCGTGAGCACCGGGTCGCTGTTCGTGGTCACCGTGCCCGGCGCCACCGCGTCCAGGGTGAGTTTGAGGAACTTCGGCGCCGACGCGTCGTCCGGTTGCGCCTGCGCCACCGCGGGCAGCAGCGCCACCGAACCCAAGATGGTCAGGACCGCCGTGATCAGCCGGAACAGTCCACCCGTCATCGCTTGCCGGTCTCCATCCGGTCGATCATCCGATTAGCCACCTCGGCCAGCCGCCGCTCGTCGGCGTAGGCCAATCGGGAATCCAACTCGCTCAACGGAACCCACGCAACCTGGGTGACTTCCACGTCGGCATCGGACAACTCACCGCCCAGACACCGCAGCAGATAGTGGTGCACGGTCTTGTGTACCCGTCTGCCCTCGGTGACGAACCAATAATCGATATTGCCCAGCTCGGCGACCACCTCGCCGATGATGCCGGTCTCCTCGGCGACCTCACGCATGGCGGTCTGCTCGGAGGTCTCGCCCTCCTCGATATGGCCCTTGGGCAGCGACCACAGCAACCGCCCGCGCCGATCGGTCCGCCCGATCAACGCGGCGCACCGCAGTTCCCTCGGCCCGTCCAAGCCGTCGACAACGAGGCCGCCCGCGGACGTTTCGCGCACCGTGCGCATACGCGGCTTACCGCCGTTACCCGCCCCGCCGCGCCGCCGCGGCTGGCGGCGTCGACTGTTCGCGCGATCGGCCGGAGGAGACACCCAGCCAGCTTAGCGGTGTGTGTAGGACGCAGGGGCGCTCGAGTTGGTGGTCGGGCGGCGGCGGCTGCCGTGCCCGGCACTGTGTGGATTGCGCCCCTGGAGGTACCGGCTGTGTTTTTGGAGCGCTGGCGCGCTCGAGCGCGCCCCTGAGGGGCCGCGCGAACAGCGCTCGAGACTCGCGCTTCGCGCATGCGCTTCGAGCGCTGTTCGCGCGGCCGGGCCGCTGCGCCGCTTCGCGGCGGACCCTCCTCGAGGTCGGGTCGTGCGGGGCTGGGGAGGCTGTCATGGCGGACTCGAGTGTTGCCGTGTGGCCGGGGATGAGGTGGTCGGCCGATCGAGGGGTGCCCGGGAGCTCGGAAAGTGGTTCGACGGGCTCGGTAAGCTCTGTACTCGTGGTTTCCTCTGATGTTGTCGCGGATCGTCGTGCTCGGCTGCTTGCTGGTGCGGCGGTGACGTTGGGGCAGCTGTCCGAGGTGCTGGTGCCGTTGGGGGGCATGTTCGCCGCGCGGGGGCATTCGCTGTATCTGGTGGGGGGCAGCGTGCGCGACGCGGTGCTCGGGCGGTTGGGCAATGATCTGGATTTCACCACCGACGCGCGGCCGGAGGTCGTGCAGGAGCTGATGCGGGGGTGGGCCGATCAGTTGTGGGACACCGGTGGGCTCGCGTTCGGGACGGTGAGTGCGGCCAAGGGGGATCAGCAGCTCGAGATCACCACGTTCCGGGCCGATACCTACGACCGGGTGTCGCGCAATCCGGAGGTGACCTTCGGTGACACGCTCGAGGGCGACCTGGTCCGGCGCGATTTCACGGTGAACGCGATGGCGGTGAAGATCGCCGAGGACGGTTCGCTCGAGTTCGTCGACCCGCTCGACGGGCTCGACGCCCTGCTGAAAGGCGTGCTCGATACGCCTGCGGCACCGCAGGATTCGTTCGACGACGACCCGTTGCGCATGCTGCGCGCGGCCCGCTTCGTCGCGCAGCTCGGTTTCGAGGTGGCACCTCGGGTGCGCACGGCGATCGTGGAGATGGCCGAGCAGATCGACCGCATCACGGCCGAACGGGTACGCACCGAACTCGACAAGCTGATCGGTGCGGAGCATCCGATCGACGGCATCAACCTCATGTGCGATACCGGTCTCGCCCAGCGGGTGCTGCCGGAGGTGCCCGCGATGAAGCTCGAGATCGACGAGCACCACCAGCACAAGGACGTCTACCAGCATTCGCTGACGGTGCTGTCGCAGGCGATCGACCAGGAGGAGGGCGACCCCGACCTGGTGTTGCGCTGGGCGGCGCTGCTGCACGACATCGGTAAGCCCGACACCAAGCGCAACGAGCCGGGCGGCGGCGTGAGCTTCCACCATCACGAGGTGGTCGGCGCGAAGATGGTGCGTAAACGCATGCGGGCGCTGAAGTACCCGAAGGCGTTCACCGAAGACGTCGCGCGCCTGGTGTTCCTGCACCTGCGCTTCCACGGCTACGGCAAGGGCCAATGGACCGATTCGGCGGTGCGCCGCTACGTCACCGACGCCGACGACCTGCTCGATCGCCTGCACAAACTGGTCAAAGCCGACTGCACCACCCGCAACAAACGGCGGGCGGCGGCGTTGCGCGCCACCTACGACGAGCTCGAGCAGCGCATCGCGGCCCTGCGTGAGCAGGAGGATCTGGCGCGGGTGCGTCCGGACCTGGACGGCAACGCGATCATGGAGCTACTCGGCCTCGAGCCGGGCCCGCAGGTGGGCAAGGCGTGGAAATACCTCAAGGACCTGCGCCTGGACCGTGGCCCGATGACCCGCGACGAAGCCGAGGCCGCCCTGCGTGAGTGGTGGGCGACGCAGCAGTCCTAGAACACGATCAGCGTGGTCCCGGCGATGATGGCGTCGCGGATCTGGGTGAGGTCGAACGAACCGGTGGTCTCGGGCAGTTCGATGCGGAATTTCACCACGTCGCCGCGGCGGTGCGCGTAGGAGATGCTCGCCCGGTTGGGCAGGTCGTCTAGCAGCAGCGCGGGCGCCTGCACCACCCGGCGCGGTAGCCGGATGCGGTACCAGCTGGCGCGGCGGATATCGATGGTGAGCAGGTTGTCGTAGACCTGCGCGTCGACGACGGCGCTCATCTTGCGGGTGCGGTGGGTGGCGACGATCCGGCCCTGCTCGTCGAGCCGGAGCTTCCAGTCCAGGTTCTGTTCGTCCACCCAGTCGATGAGGGCCCCGATGCCGATGCTGCCCTCGATGTCGAGTTGCTGCACGCGAATCTTGGTCGGCACACCGGGAATGAGGCGAACGCCGTGCGCGATCACGGTGACGATGTCGAAGGGGTGGGAGTCCCAGACCAGGTCAGACAGCACCGTTTTGCTCTGGAAGTGGGCACCGCGCCTGCGCACCTTGAAGGTGTCGAGGGTGGCGGTGAGGTCGTGGCCGAGCAGGGTGGCCGACACTTCCCGCCCGCCGAAGCGGCTGAAGATGCCCTCGCTGAGCACGGTCATCAGGACGTCGGGCATCAGCGCGGTGACCGTGCCCGAGCCCAGGTCGGCCACCGGGTCGGCCCAGGACGTGGTGAAGCCGAGCCACTGGTCGATCCACGAGGGGTCGAGCAGACGTTTGCCCAGGTCGACAGCGCCCGCCAGTGACCAGGACTTCGGATCGAAATACGTGGCCATGATGGTCCGAGAGTACTTGCCCGCGGCGTCGGCGGCCATGCTCCACGGCGTGTTGAGCCGACATCACAGCCGGATGCTTCCGCATGTGCGGGAGATTTATCTATGTATCGCCGCATCTGCGGAACTATCCTGGCCGGGTGGCACTACTGCGAATCAAGGAAGCCGCCGATCTGCTCGGGGTCAGCGACGACACCGTGCGCCGGTGGATCGACTCCGGCGCGCTGTCGACGAGCAAGGACAGCGCCGGCCGGTTGGTCATCGAGGGTCGTGAGCTGGCGGCTCTCGCCGTCGAGCAGGCGCGCCCGCCGCACACCGAGGTGGGCAGTGCCAGTTCGGCCCGGAATCGGTTCCCCGGCTTGGTCACTCGCGTGCTGACCGACACGGTGATGGCACAGGTGGAGATGCAATGCGGTCCGTTCACGGTGGTCTCGTTGATGAGCAGCGAAGCGGTGCGCGAGCTCGGGCTCGAGCCCGGCAGTGTGGCGTTGGCGAGTGTGAAGGCCACGACGGTGGTCGTGGAACGGGCCGCCGGATGAAGCGCGCGCTCGCCTTGGTGGCCGCGCTGACCGTGCTCACCGCCTGTGGTTCCGAAACGGATTCGGCGACAGGTGATTCGACGCTCACCGTGTTCGCCGCCGCCTCGTTGAAGAAGGCCTTCACCGAGCTGGAGGACGACTTCGAAGCCACGAATCCCGGTGTGGACCTGCGGTTCTCGTTCGCCGGATCGTCGGATCTGGCCGCCCAGTTGCAGGCCGGTGCGCCCGCCGACGTCTTCGCCTCGGCAGACCAGCCGACGATGGACAAGGTGATCGCCGACGGACGCATCACGTCTTCGCGCGCCTTCGCCACGAACGTCCTCACCATCGTCACCGCGCCCGGTAACCCGAAGGGGGTCAACACTTTCCGCGATCTGACCAAGGATGGCGTGTCCGTCGTGGTGTGTGCGCCGCAGGTGCCGTGTGGCCGGGCGACACAGAAGGTCGCGGGAGCTGCGCAGGTGACATTGCGGCCGGTGAGTGAGGAATCGTCGGTGGCCGATGTGCTGACCAAGGTGACTTCCGGACAGGCGGACGCGGGCCTGGTGTACGTCACGGATGCGGCGAGTGCCGGCGCGAAGGTGAGTACGGTCGCGATCCCCGAGGCTTCGGCGGCGGTGAACACCTATCCCATCGGGGCGGTCGAGGATTCCGCTGCTGCCGGGAAGTTCATCGACCTGGTGACCGGCCCGACGGGTCGGCGGGTGCTGACTGAAGCCGGGTTCGGTGTGCCGTGAGAACCGGCGCCGCAGGGTTTCCCCGCTGGTTGTTGCTGCCCGCGCTGCTCGGATTCGCCCTGGTCGTCGTGCCGCTCGGCGCCTTGGCCTGGGGCGTGGAATGGGGTCGGTTCGGTGCGCTGGTGACCACCGAGGCCTCGCGTGACGCCCTGTGGTTGAGCCTGCGGACGGCGGCCGCGAGCACGCTGCTGTGCGTGCTGCTCGGTGTACCGATGGCCGTGGTCCTGGCCAGGGCGCGATGGCGCGGGCTACCGGTGCTGCGCGCACTTGTGTTGCTGCCCTTGGTATTACCGCCGGTGGTCGGTGGTATCGCCCTGCTGTACACCTTCGGGCGGCGTGGGCTGTTGGGAAGCCACCTCGAAGCCCTCGGTGTGCAGATCGCGTTCAGCACAACGGCGGTAGTGCTCGCTCAAACCTTTGTGGCACTGCCGTTTCTGGTCCTCACGCTCGAGGGTGCGTTGCGGACGGCGGGTCACCGCTACGAGCAGATCGCGGCCACCCTCGGTGCCGGGCCGAGCACGGTGTGGTGGCGGATCACCCTGCCGCTGATGCGTCCCGCGCTCATCTCCGGTGCGGTGCTCGCCTTCGCCCGCGCGCTCGGTGAATTCGGCGCCACCCTCACCTTCGCGGGCAGCCTGCAGGGCCGAACCCGCACGCTCCCCTTGGAGATCTACCTGCAACGCGAAGCCGATCCCGATGCGGCCGTTGCGCTTTCGGTGGTGCTCATCATCGTCGCGATTCTGATCGTCCTCCTCGCCTACCGCCGTACGAGCCCGATCCCCGGCACTCAGCTCGGCAGCGCCCGCAGCGGAGGGAGAGCGGAATGAGCCCACATGACGAGCCGCGAAGCATGCCGTCGGGCTTCGATCCGGCGAGCGCACACCACGAATCCGTACGGAGCGAGCCGTCGTCCGGTCCGGCGGGGTTCTCCGCGAGCGCACCCGACGAATCGTCAGGGAGGTCGTCGCATCCGGCGGGCCTTTCGGTGGCCGCACGCATCGCGGATCGCGAGCTGGACCTGGCGCTCGAGCTCGCACCGGGCGAAGTCCTCGCCGTCCTCGGCCCCAACGGCGCGGGAAAGTCCAGCCTGCTCCAGGTGATCGCCGGCTTGCTCGTCCCCGACGAAGGCCACGTGCGCTTGGGCGCCGACACCCTCACCGATACGGCGAAAGCTATCGCGCTGGCACCATATCGACGCGGCATCTCGCTGCTCGCCCAGGAACCGTTGCTGTTTCCGCACCTCACGGTTGCCGAGAACGTCGCTTTCGGCCCACGCAGCCGTGGGAATCGGCAAGCGAAAGCTGTTGCCGCCGAATGGCTCCGAGCCGTCGACGCCACGCACCTGGCCGACCGCCACCCCGCAGCGCTCTCCGGCGGCCAGGCCCAACGCGTCGCCCTGGCCCGTGCCCTCGCCGTCGACCCGCACCTGCTCCTGCTCGACGAACCCATGTCGGCCCTCGATGTCGATGTCGCCCCCGCCATGCGCTCGCTGCTGCGCCGAGTCCTGCGCGACCCCGCCCATCCGCGCTGCGCGGTCCTGGTCACCCACGACATCATCGACGCCATCACCCTCGCCGACCGCATTGTCATCGTCGAATCCGGCCGCATCGTCGAATCCGGCCAGGTCACCGACGTGATGTCGCACCCACGCAGCCCCTTCGCCGCCCGCATCGCCGGCCTGAACCTCCTCCACGGCACGGCCACCGCGCCGCGCGGGTCCGACCCGGCCTTCGCGGCAGTGCTGGTCGGACCCTGCCGACACAGCGAACCGATGTCGCCAGGTGACAGCGAAGCCCAGCACCGGCCAGCAGCACACCCCGCCGATCGGCCGGCGCACAGCGCCGCTGCCAGTGCCTCGCTCGGCTCCACAGAACGGCCGATAACCAGCGGTCCCGGTGGTGGGTCGGGGTCGAGTTCGGCAGGCGGCGCCCGGCACTCGGCAGCGGTCGACCCGAGTATCGACGACTACTCGGGGTCGACACCCGATGACGAATCGGCGGTCGATGGTTGCGTCGTCGGCGATTTCACCGCAGGCACCCGCGCGGCGGCTGTCTTCTCCCCCGCCGCCGTGTCGGTTTTCACCCGGCCTCCCGGTGGTAGCCCACGCAATGTCTTCACTGTCGACATCACCGAGATCACCGATCGGGGCGGCATCGTGCGGGTGCGTGGCGACGCACCGAACGCGCCCGGCCTGTGCGCCGATCTCACCCCGGCCGCCGTGGCCCAGCTCGGCCTCGCCGTCGGCACGCGGGCGTATTTCGCGGTCAAGGCCACGGAGGTGCGGGTGTACGCCTGCTGAAGCGTGGGCCCGGGCTACGGCGCACAATGAGGGCGTTCATGCACGCGCGCAAACCGGAGGGCAGCATGCCGCTGGACCTGAACAGTGATCTGGGCGAGGGCTTCGGCCCGTGGCGGATGGGTGAGGACGCCGCCATGCTCGACATCGTCACCAGCGCCAACATCGCGTGCGGTTTCCATGCGGGCGACCCGACGATCATGCGCCGCACCTGCGAACTGGCTGTGGCCAAGGGCGTGCGGATCGGCGCGCACGTCGGCTACCGCGATCTGGTCGGCTTCGGCCGCCGCGATATCGCCATCGCGCCCGCCGAACTGCGCGACGAGGTGCTGTACCAGATCGGCGCTCTCGCGGCATTCGCGCGCGCGGCGGGCGACCGGGTGCGGTACGTGAAGCCGCACGGCGCCCTCTATCACGCGGCCGCTCGCGATCGTCTGCTCGCCGACGCGGTCGCGACCGCCGTCGCCGAGGCCGAAACCGGTCTCGCCCTGCTCGGCCCGGCCGGAACCGAACTCGAACACGCCGCGAACCGGGCGAAAGTGCGTTTCGTCGGCGAGGGTTTCGCCGACCGCGCCTACACCGCCACCGGCACGTTGGCGCCGCGCGGGGTTGCCGGTGCGGTGCTGACGCCCGACGACGCCGTCGCCCAGGCGGTATCCCTTGCGTTGTCGGGGACCGCGCGTACCGTTGACGGTCCGGGTGCGGTCGCTGTGTCCGTGGCCAGTGTGTGCGTCCATGGTGACTCGCCGGCGGCCGTGGAGATGGCGCGCCGCATCAGGGGGGCGTTGGACGAGGCAGGCGTACCTGTCGAACCATTCGGTTGAGGGTGGGAGGCGCGATGGTGACCGACTGGAGCACGCGGATCAGGCCCGCGGGCGACCGCGCCATGCTCATCACCCTCGACGATCCGCAGCCGGTGCAGCGCCTGGCGTCGGCGCTGCGGGTGCATGCCATCGCCGGTGTCCAGGACGTGCTGCCCGCGGCGGAGACCGTGCTGGTCACCCTGCATTCGGTGAACTACGGCACGCAGGTGCGCCGCGAATTGCTCGCGCTGCTCGACCGCCTGGATTCCGAATCCGCACAGCCGGATTCGCTCGATGTTTCCCGTGGAACACTGTCCGACCCGGACCGCCCCGACGAGCTGGTCGAGGTGCCGGTGCGCTACGACGGGGTCGACCTGCCCGAGGTCGCCCGACTGCTCGACCTGTCTGTCGCGGAGGTGATCGCGGCTCATACCGGTACCGTCTGGCAGTGCGCCTTCGTGGGTTTCGCACCCGGTTTCGGATATCTCGTCTCGCCCGACGGCAGGCTCACCGTGCCGCGCCGGGCCCAGGCCCGCACCGCCATCCCACCGGGTGCGGTGGCACTGGCCGGTGGGTACTCGGCGGTATATCCGCGTGGCACACCGGGCGGATGGCAACTGATCGGAAGTACCGATCTACGCATGTGGGCGGTCGATCGCGATCCACCCGCGCTGATCCGAGCGGGAACGGCGGTGCGGTTCGTCGACATCGCGCAATAGGCAAGGGCTGCTCAATGGTGCGCCGCCTCGACAGTTAATCGGGGAGAGATCGCATGGTGATCTTCATCGAGCGGGTGGGGCCGCTCGCGACGATCCAGGACCTGGGCAGACCCGGCTGGTTCGATTCCGGCGTGGGTCCGGCGGGCGCCGCCGACCGCGCCTCGCTGCGGCTGGCGAACCGGCTGGTCGGCAATCCGGAGGACCACGCGGGCATCGAGGTACTGCTCGGCGGACTCGTAGTGCGCACCGATGCGCACGTCACCGTCGCGGTCACCGGCGCACCAGCGGCGGCCACGGTGGACAGCACGCCCGTCGGCCATGCGAGCGTTCTCGAACTCGAGGCGGGCCAGACCCTTCGCCTCGGCATGGCAGGCACCGGTTTACGCACCTACATCGGTGTCCGTGGCGGCATAGACGTGCCGAAGGTCCTCGGTTCCCGCAGCCGCGACACCCTCTCCGGCATCGGACCCGACCCGCTGCGACCGGGCATGCAGCTACCCGTCGGTCCCCCGCCGCGCACCTTCCCGACCGTCGAGTTCGCGCCGGTCCCCGTGCCGCCGGAGGTGCTCGTCGTCCGCGCTCGTCCCGGCCCGCGCGAAGACTGGTTCACCGACCCCGCCGCCCTGTTCCGGGGCTCGTGGCAGGTGAGCAGTGAGACCGACCGCGTGGGTGCCCGCCTGGATCGGGTCGCCGGGCCGCCGCTCACCCGCTCGATCACCCGCGAACTGCCCGCCGAAGGTGTCGCCCTCGGTTCGGTGCAGGTCCCACCGAGCGGTCAACCGGTCGTCTTCCTCGCCGACCATCCGATCACCGGCGGCTACCCGGTCGTCGCGGTCGTGCTCGACGCCGACGTCGACCGCGTCGCCCAACTCCGTCCGGGTGAACTCCTGCGCTTCGCACCCGACGACTGACCGACGCTCACCGCACCGATGCCGAACGCATCCACACCGGAACGAAACAGACGCACGACGACTAGCGCGCCCGCCGCGAATTCAGGGTGATCGCGACGATGCCGAGCGCGTACACCCCGGCCCCGACCAGCACCACCGGCAGCGAACGGCCGTCGGCAGGGATCACCAGGGCGGTCGCGGCGATGGCCAGCACGAACGTCATGTTGAAGACCGTGTCCTGGAGGGCGAAGACCTGTCCGCGCCGGTCGTCGTCGATCTCGATCTGCATGCTGGCATCGCCGGTGAGCTTGATCGTCTGCCCGGCGAGCCCGAGCCCGAACGCGCCGATCAGCAGCAGCCGGTGGGCGTGGTCGGTGGCCGATTCCGAGGAAGCGAGCGCGATCGGTGTCACCAGGGTGAGCTGCACGATGACGGCTGTCGCCAGCCCGACGAGCACGGTCCGCGGCCTGCCGAGCCGGGGAATCAGCACGGGCGCGAGGATCGCGGCGAGCAGCATGCCCGCCGCGGCCGCACCGATCGCGACCCCGAATCCGACCAGCCCGCCGCTCATTTCGCTCTGCCCCTCGGGCTGACGCAGTACCAGCACCATGATGAGCGTGTTCATCCCGAACACGATGCGATGCGCTCCGATGCCGATCATCGCGGTCGTCACCTGCGTCGATCGCCAGACCGCGCGCGCACCCGTGGCCAATCCGGTGGCGATCGCACGGACAGTGCTTTCCGCTCCCGCCGAGCCCTTTTCGGGCCCGAGGATGTGGGGTGTGAAACCGACGGCGAGTAGCGCGCCGACCACCGACCCGACCCCGCTGAGCGCGACCGCCACGGCCGAGGCCGAATCCCCCGCTCCGAGCACCGCGATCACCGCCACCGACGCCGCCGCGCCGACCCCCGCGCACGCCGAGGCCACCGTGGCCAGCACGGAGTTCATCGGAACCAGCCAGCGCTGTTCGAGCACCCTCGGCAGCGCGGCCGACACCCCGGCAAGCACGAATCGGCTGATTCCGACGGTCGCCAGCGCGAGCACGAGGAGCACGCTCTCCCCCGCCCCGGCGAACAGCGCGAGCGCGGCGGCCGCGATCAGCGTCGCCCGCGCGATGCTCGCCACCAGCAGCACACTGCGCCGATCCCAGCGGTCGAGCAGGGCGCCCGCGTAGGGGCCGAGCACCGAATACGGCAGCAGCAGCACCGCGAAACCGGCGGCGACGGCCAGGGGGTCGGTTTCGCGTTCGGGGTTGAACAGGATGGCGCCCGACAGCGCCGCCTGGAACATGCCGTCACCGAATTGGGCGGCCAGGCGCAGCAGCGCCAACCGTGGCATCCGTGGATTGCGCCGCACCACACCGCGGCTTTCGCGCAGCAGATGTCGCAGCGAGATCGGCCGCTCATCCGCCGGATCCGAGCCGTCAGCGCGATGGGTCGACACGTCGTGAGGATAGTGGTGCCAGAATTGAGGTGGCGGTACGGGTGCAGCGCAGGAGGAGGGTCATGTCCACATCGACGACACCGCGCATCGAGGTGCATCGGGGCGGTGACCGGATGAAGACCAGGATCTCCTGGCTCGACTCCAAGCATTCGTTCTCGTTCGGCGAGCACTACGACCCCGACAACACCCATCACGGCCTGCTGCTGGTGAACAACGAGGACGTGGTGCTGCCCGGCGAGGGTTTCGACACCCACCCGCACCGCGACATGGAGATCGTCACCTGGGTGCTCGGCGGCAGTCTGGTGCACCAGGATTCGCTCGGCCACAACGGCGTGATCTATCCCGGTCTGGCCCAGCGGATGAGCGCCGGCACCGGCATCCTGCACTCGGAGAAGAACGACTCATGGCGCCTCGACGGCAAGCTGCCCGAGCACGACGAGCCGGTGCATTTCGTGCAGATGTGGGTGGTGCCCGACGAACCCGGTGTCGATCCGGGGTATCAGCAGCTCGAGATCGATGACGAGCTCGCCCGCGGCGATCTGGTGACGGTGGCCTCGGGCCTACCGCGTTACCGCGACCGCACCGCCATCTCGATCAATTCCTCGCACGCGGCGATGCACGTGGCCCGGTTGACCGCCGACAGCGCGCCCGTGACCCTGCCCGATGCCCCCTACCTGCATGTTTTCGTCGCCCGCGGCGAGGTGGACATGGAAGGTGTCGGCACCTTGGCCCAGGGCGACGCCGTGCGGCTCACCCGCTCGGGTGGTCAGCTGATTCGCCCGCACGGCGACGCCGAGGTGCTGGTCTGGGAGATGCACGCCCGGCTGGGCGGCTAGGCCGAGCCGGGTTCGCGCACCAGGGCGGTGGTTCTGGCGTTGGCGCGGGTGGCGGCGACGATCTGCGCGAAGTCGGGACGGTAGTCGCCGTCGGGTGGTTGCAGCCAGATGCGGTAGCCGCTGCGTTCGTCGGCCGGGGAGGGCAGCACCACGTCGCTGCCGGGCAGGGCGACCGACGCGCACACCCGGAACATCTCGGCGAACAGTTCGGTGTCGAGGTAGGAATTGTCGGTGGGCCCGGTGAGGAAGGTCCAGCGGCCGGACCGGGGATGCCCGATGATCGGTCCGCAGCGTTGACCACGGCTGAGGAGCTGTCCGCGCACTCGTTCGCCCAGCGTCGAGGGCATCACCACGGCTCCGACGGCCCCGATTTCGAGCACGATGCGCCCGAAGGTGGCTTCGACCACGGCATAGAGACCGTTGTGCTTGCGATAGTGACGACAGCGCGCGAGCGCGTCCTGGGTTTCCGAGTATTCCTCGGCGGCGGCATAGCCGCCCTTGCTGTCAGTGCGCTGGCTCATCACTACCTCGTCTCCGTCGACGGTGTGGAGCTTGCATTCGCTAGATATTTGCCGCTATCTACAGCCTAATGCGACACAACGACGCTGACAATAGTCAGTAGCAGGTGTGTTCACCCGGAGTACGATCAGCGCCCATGGCACCCGTTTCGCCTACCGCCGCGCGCTGGGAACTGGTCCTGCGCCTGCGTGACCTGCGCGAACAGCGTGGTTTCGACTCCGCGGGTTTTGCCAAGCGGGTCGGTTTCACCCCCGCCAACTGGTCCCATGTGGAAAAAGGCCGACGGGTCCTCACACGCACGACTATCGAACCGGTGCTCGATGTTCTCGATGTGCCCGCCGACGAACGGCGGGAATTGCTCGCGCTGCTGGAGGCCAGCAAACAGCGCGGCTGGTGGTCCACTTCGGCCGCGCTGATCGGCCCCGAACTGCAGCGTTTGTACGGAATGGAGGCGGGGGCGCAGAGCATCCGCAGCTACGACAGCCTGATCGTGCCCGGCCTCCTCCAGACGGAGGCATACGCACGGGCGCTCATCAGTGCCGACGTGATGATCCGCCCGGTGCAGGTAGACCAATTAGTCGCGATCCGGTTGCGACGCCAGCGGCGGCTGCGGGAACCGGAACCGCTGGAACTCACGGCCGTGCTGGGTGAGGCGACGCTGCGTCAGCAGACCGGGGGTCCCGAAGTGTTGCGCGGGCAGTTGCGTCACCTGGTGGAGCTGATGCGCGAGCTCGACACCGTCGACGTTCGGGTGATCCCGTTCAGCGCTCCCGAGGGCGCGGTGCTCGGCGGTTCCAGTTTCCATCTGCTCGACTTCGCAAGCGATCAGCTACCGACTTTCGCGTGGGCGGAGAGCGCTGTTTTCGGTGGCCATGTAGACGACGCCGAACAGGTCCGCGATCTCGGCTACGCCTTCCTGCGGGCCAGGGATCAGGCCATGCCGAGATCTGAATCCCTTGCCCTGATCAGCGACTATGCGAGAGTGTAAGATTTGTGTCATGTCGATCACAGCTCGCCGCCGCCCGGCCGATCACGGCTGGTTCACCTCGTCGCGCTCCAACAACGGTAACCAATGTGTCGAGGTTCGCTTCGAAGGTGACGCCGTCCAGATACGAGACAGCAAATTCCGGCGCAACCCGATGAACCGTGGCCTCGACGAGCCGATCATCACCGTCCCCGCCGCCGTGTGGACCGCCTTCCTCGACTGCCTGCTCGCCCAGCGCCCGCACCCCTCCCTCACCACCCAGCACGCAGCCGACGGCACGACAACCCTGCGCCACGGATCAACCGCCCTGCACTACACCCCCACCGAATGGGACGCCTTCGTAGCCGGCGTCCGCGACGACGAATTCGCCTGCGTGTAACCCGAATCCGCTCCGCGCCCGTCGGTGACCGGGCAGTGCGCGTCAGGATGGACGCCGATGCCCGATCGCCGACGTGTCGCGACGCCTTCCAGCACGCCCCCGGTTCGCGATGATGTTTCGGCATACTGGAGTGCGTGACTTCGGATCTGAGCAGCCCCTCCGGTATCGACCTGTCCTTCCGTGATCAGGATGTGCGGGTGCAGGACGATCTGTTCGCGCATGTCAACGGGCGGTGGTTGGCCGACTACGAGATTCCGGCCGACCGGGCGGTGGACGGTGCGTTCCGGACGTTGTACGACCAGGCCGAGATCGATGTGCAGACCATCATCACCGAGTGCGCCGAGGGTTCGGCCGACAGCGCGGATGCCCGCAAGATCGGTGACCTGTACTCGAGCTTCATGAACACCGAGTTGGTCGCCGCTGCCGGGCTCACCCCGGTGGCCGACGAACTGCACGCCATCGCCACGGTCGCCGACGCGAGCGCGTTCGCTGCCCTGCTCGGCCGCTTGCAGCGCACCGGCGTGCGCGGCGCGCTCGCCTACTACGTCGACACCGACGACAAGGACTCCACCCGCTACCTGCTGCACGCCACCCAGTCGGGCATCGGCCTGCCCGACGAGTCGTACTACCGGTCCGACGAGTTCGCCGAGATCCGCGACGCCTACCGCGCCCACCTCACCAAGATGTTCACCCTCGCCGCGTCCGACCCCGCCCTGGCAGGCCTCGTGCCGACCGATCCGGCCGACGCGGCGAATCGGGTGTTCGAGCTGGAACGCACCCTCGCCGCAGGCCACTGGGACGTGGTGCGCCGACGCGATGCCGAGAAGAGCTACAACCTCACCACTTTCGACGAGCTCGCCACCGCCCACCCCGAATTCGATTGGGCCGCTTGGGCCGACGCCGTCGCCGAGGGTGTCGACCGTGCGGGCACCGAGCTGTTCGCCGAACTCGTGATCCGCCAGCCCGGTTACGTCGGCGCCTTCGCGCGCGCGTGGTCGGATGTGCCGCAGGCGGATTGGCAGGCGTGGGCCGCGTGGCAGGTGCTGCACGCGCGCGCCCCCTACCTCACCGACGAGATCGTCGCCGCGAACTTCGACTTCTACGGCCGCACTCTCACCGGCGCGCAGGAGATCCGGGAACGCTGGAAGCGTGGCGTCGGCCTGGTCCAGGAACTGCTCGGCGAGGCCGTCGGCAAACTGTATGTGGCCAGCCACTTTCCGCCCGAGGCCAAGGCGCGGATGGTGGAGTTGGTCGCCAATCTGCAGGAGGCCTACCGCCGCAATATCGCCGAACTCGAGTGGATGGGCCCCGACACCCGCGCCGCGGCACTGACCAAGCTGGAGAAGTTCACCCCCAAGATCGGCTACCCCGACACCTGGCGCGACTACTCGGCCGTCGAGATCGACGCGGCGGACCTCGTCGGCAACTACCGGCGTGGCTACGCCGCCGACCACGACCGTGACCTGGGCAAACTCGGTGGTCCCGTGGATCGCGGCGAATGGTTCATGACCCCGCAGACGGTGAACGCCTACTACAACCCCGGCATGAACGAGATCGTCTTCCCGGCCGCCATCCTGCAGCCGCCGTTCTTCGACATGAACGCCGACGACGCCGCCAACTACGGCGGGATCGGCGCGGTGATCGGCCACGAGATCGGGCACGGCTTCGACGACCAGGGCGCGAAGTACGACGGCGACGGCAATATGCAGGACTGGTGGACCGACGACGACCGCGCCGAATTCGGCAAGCGGACCAAGGCGCTGATCGACCAGTACAACGTGCTCTCGCCCGCTGATCTGTCCGACGAGCACACCGTGAACGGCGAGTTCACCATCGGCGAGAACATCGGTGATCTCGGTGGTCTGTCGATTGCCCTTGCCGCGTACAAGATCTCGCTCGACGGTGAAGAGCCGCAGGTCATCGACGGGCTCACCGGTCTGCAGCGGGTGTTCTACGGCTGGGCACAGGTGTGGCGGACCAAGGCGCGGCAGGAGGAGGCGATCCGCCGCCTCGCCGTCGACCCGCATTCGCCGCCGGAGTTCCGCTGCAACGCGGTGGTGCGCAATATCGACAGCTTCTACGAGGCGTTCGAGGTGACGCCCGACGACAAGCTGTACCTGGCACCGGAGGAGCGGGTCACCATCTGGTGATCGGGCGCGACCCTACCGCTGAGCCGGTAGGGTCGAAACCCACTGTCAGGGAGAGGTTTTCCATGCGTTGTCACCAAGTCGCCGATGATGTCTTCACCATCCGTGGCACGGATGTGAACATGGTCCTGCTGCGCGAGGGCCGCGACCTCACCCTCATCGACGCCGGCTGGTACGGCGACGCGAAGATCATCGAATCGGCGATCCGTGCCCTCGGCCACCGCCCCGAAGACGTCGTCGCCGCCCTGCTCACCCACGCCCACCTCGACCACGTCGGCGCCCTGAACCACCTGCACCGCCGTTACGGCACCCCCGCCTACACCAGCCCCACCGAGGTACCCCACGCCCGAGGCGAGGTCCACGAGTCAGCCACTCCCCTCGACGTGATCAAACGCCTCACCGCCCCGAGCACCGCGGCCTGGGCGCTGCGCATCACCGCCGCGGGCGGCCTCCGCAAGAACCCGGTCCCCCACATCCAACCCTTCCCCACCGAAGGCCCCCTCGACCTCCCGGGCAACCC
>NZ_JACBIU010000012.1:0-105501 GCF_013839555.1 Nocardia sp. GTS18
TCTTTTTGTTTCTTCGGTATCCATCGCCCACCGCGAGCTCCACCTGTTTGTTCGTCGGCAGCGTCAGATGTGTGTAAGGGACAGCCTGCCCCGCAGCCGGATGGTGTCGACGTGGTTGCCGAACTGACCAAGCTCAGTGAACTCCACCAGGCCGGTGCGCTGTCGGACGCCGAGTTCGCTTCCGCGAAGACGAAATTGCTCGGCTGAAAGTACGGAAATCGATGGCCACCGGTCGCGACCGGTGGCCATCGATCTGGGCGGGGGAGTCAGGCGAGAGCTTTCGCCTTGAGCTGCTGGAATTCGCCCTCGGTAATAGCACCCGAGTCCAACAGTTTCTTGGCGTCCGCGATCTGGGCGGCCGAACTGGTGCCGGCGGTTTCCCGGATGTAACTGTCGGTCGCGGCTTTCGCCTGCTGCTCGGCTTCGGCGGTGCGTTCGCCCATTCCGTCACCGCGCACGATCAAATACACCAGCCCGGTGATCAACGGGAAGAGGAACAGGCACAGCACCCAGATCGCCTTCACCCAGCCCGAGGTTTTCCGGTCCCGGAAGAGATCGGTCAGGATGACGAAGATCAGCAGCAGATAGGCGATGAACGCGAAACTTACGACAATGGCCCAGATGACGTCCCAGAAATCCATTGTTGATCCCTCACTTTCGTGCTGAGCGCCCACCGGGTCGGTGAACACGTCGGGTGTCGCGGCGACGTCGGTGTCACCGTGGTCGCACCCGGCCCCCGACGTTGTGCACGACCACGACGTCGGGGTGCCAGGGCACGAGATCGTCGACCCGGCGCTGCAATTCGGCCAGGTCGGGCAGCTGTTGCGGACCGAGGACGGTGATGGTGGCGGTGTCGCTGTGCAGAGTCACGTCCACCACCTGGGCGCCGGGCTGCTCGCGCAGCCAGTCGCGGGCGACGTCGGAGATCTGCCCGGCCCACAGCGTCGACAGCGAATTGATCACCATCGGCACCGCCACCAGGATCAGCGCCGCGCCGAGCACCACGTAGGCGCGACCGCGACCACCGGTCGGCGCCTCGGCGTCGCGCCCGTAACCGGCCAGTAGCAGCACCGTGGTGGTGGTGATGATCATCGCCAGCATGTTGGAGGCGAACAGCACGAACGCACCGAGTGCCAGGGCGGGCGCCTGCGAGCCGAGGCACACCCCGACCACGCCGAGCGGCGGCACCAGTGAAATCGCGATGGCGACACCGGGCAGCACGTCACCCACATCACGGCGAGTGATCGCCACCGCCGCGACGAGACCGGTGGCCAGCGCTGCGGTCAGATCCATCAGTTTGGGTGAGGTCCGCCCGACGACCTGCGCGTTCGACAGCACATTCACCGGATTCGGCAGCAGCTGCGCGAACAGGAAACCGAGCACGACCACCACCGCGATACCGGCGACCACCAGCAGCGCGCTGCGGCCCACCAGCACCGCGCGCCCGGTCGCCACACCGAGAGCGACCCCGAGGATCGGGATCGACAGCGGGGCGACGATCATCGCGCCGATCACGGTGGCCGTGGAGTCACCGATCACACCAGAGATCGCGATGACCGCCGAGAGCACGAGCATGATCCAGAACGCCGAGCGCTTCGCCGCCACCGCGCCCACCGACAGGTCGAGTTTGTCGGTCAGTTCGTCGAGGGTGCGGCGCTGATCGGTGGGGACGAGAAAGCCGAGCATCGCGATCCTTTCGCCATGTCCGGCCAAGCGTAGAAAGCGGCTGCACCCACGAAATCACCCGTAATGGATGAATTCCGCACCGACCGCGCGGCGAATTCACCCCGAACGGGTGATCCGGAGGCAGGGCGCACGGGATTAGCGTCGTCGCATGCACACCACGGACACGGTCCGGCAGTCTCCCGGCGCGGGTGGGTGGTCCATTCCCCGCGGTCTCGTCGTGCTGTTGTCGATAGCCGCGATCATCATCTGCGTCACCGGGTTGAAAGCCTTCGCCGGTGTGGTGGGTCCGACATTTCTGGCCTTGATGCTCACCATCGCCGTGCAACCGATCCAGACCAGAGTGCAGCAGCGCGGTGGTCCGGCCTGGCTCGGTATGTTGCTCGCCTTCGGCGCGGTGTTGCTCATTCTGGTGGGTTTCGGTGGGGCGCTAGCGCTTTCGGCCGCGCAATTGGCTTCGCGGCTACCGCAGTACACCGGCAGTCTCGACAATCTGCTCGATACCGTTCGTGGCTGGCTCGACGCCGCCGGATTGAGTCACGACCAGACCCAGAAGGCCTTGCAGGACATCGACCTCGGCAAACTCGTCGGGTTGCTCGACAACCTGCTCGGCGGTGTCGTCGGGGTGTTCTCGAATCTGTTCTTCGTGGCCGCGCTGTTGCTGTTCATGGCGGTCGACGGGATGAGCATGCGGCCGAGAATGGCCGTGGTCGCCGCCGAACGGCCCGCCATCGCTCAGGCACTCGGCAGTTTCGCGGCGGGCACCCGCAAATATCTGGTCGTTTCGACAGTGTTCGGTGCGATCGTGGCGGTGATCGACGGCGGTGCACTGTGGTTGCTCGGAGTGCCGTTACCGCTGCTGTGGGCGCTGCTGTCGTTCATCACCAACTACATCCCGAACGTCGGCTTCATCATCGGCGTGATCCCACCCGCGCTGCTGGCTCTGCTCGACAGCGGACCGGTTCTGATGGTGTGGGTGATCGTGGTCTACAGCGCGATCAATTTTGTGATCCAGTCGATCATCCAACCCAAATTCGTCGGCGACGCCGTAGGACTCAGCGTCACCATCACCTTCCTGTCCCTGGTGTTCTGGTCCTGGGTACTGGGCGGCCTCGGCGCCATCCTCGCCATCCCTCTCACCCTCCTGGTGAAGGCCCTCCTCCTCGACATCGACCCGTCCACCCGCTGGGCCGACGTCCTCATCGGCGGCCCGCTCCCGGCGAAAAGGAACAGCGCTGCCGACAAATCCACCTGAGGCACTCATCCGCGGCACAGTCGTCCGATCTCCTCGTCCGGATACGGCGTGCGCCGAGTCGTCTGCTGGAACGCGCGCATGAACGCCGACATCGCGGCGGCGACCGGCGCGTGCCGGGTGATGATTGCGGCGGCTCCGTCCGGAATTCCTGTCGCAGGTTCGCCGTCGGCGATGCCGCGCACCATCGCGAGGCGCTTCTCCCGGTCTTCCCGTCGGAGCCCGTACAGCGCGGTGAGCAGCCAGTTCACCAGGTAGGTCGCGGTGAAACCGCGGTCGTAGCTCTTGTTCCGGTCGAAGAACGCGGCTTCCTGCGGCGAGAGGTCGAACCCGGAGGCGAGCGCGAGCCCGTAGTCGGCGAAGTAGAGGCGTCGACCGTCGGTCAGGATGTTGTGGAAGTGCGCGTCGAGGTGCAGCAGTCCACGGCTGTTCATGAACGCGGTGCCGGCGGCCAGTTCCCGTTCCACCATGGCAACGGCCTGATCGGTGGCGTCGTCGCCGGCCGCGACCCGGGCGTCGAGCCACTCGTGCAGGGTGTGCGGGATGTACTCCAGGAACAGCGCGATGCTCGCCGAAGAGTCCCGGACAGCCTCGATCCGCCGACGCACCTGCGGCCGGTCGCCCCAGTAGGCGACGACGCGATCGATGTCGGCGAGCTCGTCCGGCAGTGGGTTGGTGTCGGGCAGTACGCGCCAGTGGTACATCAACGGGAAGCCCGCGTGTTCGGCGGCCAGCACCCAGTTGGTCGTCATGATGTGCACGGCGAGCTCGCGCCAGGCCCCGAACCCCGCCCCACCGATGAGGCCGACGCCGTAGTGGTAGAACTGCGGCAGCTCGAACAAATTCGCCGTGGATCGGACGTGCTCCGGCTGCCGTTCCAGGTCGGTGAGTGGCACTCGCTTCACGAAAACTGGTGTCCCGGCAACCTCGAGCAGCGCCGACTTCCCGCCGATCCCGGTGCCGACCGGCGTGGCCGCGTCGATGAGTTCGCGCAAGGCGTGATCGCTGTGCAGGGCGAGGGCTATAGCGACAGCGCTGTGAGCGTTGAGACGGGCCGGGCGCGACATGTTCGGGTGCTCGCCCCGCTCACCTGGTTGCCCCGTGCTTCGGCCGGCTCGATCTGTCAAGTCCCCACCCATCCCGTGAGCGTACCGATGGCCTTCCGGTCCGCCTGTGTGCTGGAACTTCGTGTGCGACAGTGGGGTGTGGGTAGGCGGGTGTCGGGGAATCTTCCGGCGGAGGTGACCAGCTTTGTGGGGCGCGACGATGATGTCGCCGCGGCCAGGAAGCTGCTCGGTGGCACGCGGTTGCTCACGTTGACCGGGGTGGGTGGGGTCGGCAAGACGCGGTTGAGCAGGCGGGTGGGGGAGGTGGCTCGGCGGGCGTTTCCCGACGGCGTGTGGCTGGTAGAGCTGGCTCATCTGAACGATCCGGACCTGGTCGCATCGACAGTCGCACGCGAACTCGGATTGCGTGACGACATCAGTGCGCCGCTCACCGCCCTCACCGAGCACCTGGCCGACGCCGATCTCCTACTGATCCTGGACAACTGCGAGCACATGATCGACGCCTGCGCCGCGCTCGCGGACCGGCTGATCCCGGCCACCACCGGCCTGCGGATCCTCGCGACCAGCCGCGAACCGCTCGGCGTCCCCGGCGAGCAGATTCTGCCCGTGGCCCCGCTGCCGGTACCCGGCTCCGATCAGGCCGGCCTCGACAACCCGGCGATCCGCCTGCTGATCGACCGCGCCACCGCCGCGGACCCGAATTTCGCACGACGCGCCGCCGATCCGGCGACACTGATCGCGATCTGCCGCCGCCTCGACGGCATCCCGCTCGCCCTCGAATTGGCGGCGCTGCGGATGCGGATGTTCACCCCCGAGCAGGTCCTGGCCCGACTCGACGACGCGATGGGGCTGCTCACCACCGGCCCGCGCGCCGCACCGGAACGCCAGCAGACGTTGGCGTCGGCGATTCGCTGGAGCTACGACCTGTGTACACCGGACGAGCAAAAGCTGTGGGAACAGCTGTCGGTCTTCGCGGGCGGTGTCGACCTCGCCGCCGCCGAAGCGGTCTGCCACGTCGGCGCACCGCAGACCCTGCTCGACGCGCTCACCGGGCTGGTCGACAAGTCCGTGCTGAGCTACGGCCCGGGCGTCGACGGCGCGGGGCGGTACACGATGCTCGAGCCGCTGCGCCAGTTCGCCGGTGATCGTTTGCGAGCGCGCGGCGCCGAATACGCCGCCCGGATCGCCCATCGCGAGTACTACTACCGCCTCGCGCGCCGCGGTCGCGACGAGTACTGGAGCTCCGCGGACACCACCTGGTTCGGCGATGTCGCCCGCGAACACGCCAATCTGCGTGCCGCGCTGCAGTTCTGCCTCGACGATCCGGCCGGTGCCCGGCGCGCGCTCGAGATCGCGTCCGAGCTGTGGCCGTTCTGGGAGCACTGCCACCTGCTGCTGGAGGGTTACCGCTGGCTGTCGGAGGCGCTGGCGAAGAACACCGAGCGCACTGTCGTCCGGGCCAGGGCGCTGGCTGCTTGCGCGGTGATCGCCGCGATGCGCGGTGAGTCCGAGAAGGCGGCGGAATTCGCCGGCGTCGGTGCCGCGATCGCCGCCGAAACCGGGTCGGCCCAGGTGCGTTCCGAGACCGAAATGGCCAGGGCCGTGCTAGTTTTCGGTGCGGGCGATCCACGAGGCGCACTCGACATCGCCCTGGCGGTATCGGTCTGCGCGCGTGAGTGCACGCACCCACGCGTGGAGATGGAAAGCCTGGCATTCGCCGCTGTCTGCGCGCTGGCCCTCGACGACCCGCACGCCGCCGCCCTCACCGAGCAACTCCTGGCCGTGACCAGCGAACACGGCTCCCACCTGCTCGGCGGACTCGCCCATTGGGCGGTCGGCACCCAGCGACAGCGCGCCGGCGATCAGCGCGGCGCGGTCGCCGCCCTGCGCCGATCGATCGAGTTGTTCCGGCTCTTCGACCGGTGCGCCTGGATCGCCACCAGCGTCGACGGCCTGGCCTGGGCGGCCGCCGCCGACGGCGACTTCGAGCGCGCGGCACGGCTGATGGGTGCGGCGACGGCCGTCCGCCGGGGCAGTTCGCAACGCCTCGCGCACGCGATGACCCAGCTCATCGGTCGGCGGATCCGCGAACAGGTCGAGCACGCACTCGGTGCCCGGGAGTTCGCTGCCTGCTTCGACGCGGGCGCCGGACTCACCGCCGAGGACGCCGTCGACTACGCGACGGGCAGCGAACCGTCGACGGTCGCCGCCGTCGACACGGGACTGGAGGTGCTGACCCGAAGGGAACGCGACGTGGCGATGTTGATCGCGCGCGGCTACGGCAACCGCCGGATCGCGCAGGAACTGGTGATCTCGGTCCGCACCGCCGAGAGCCATGTCGACCACATCCTCACCAAACTGGGTTTCACCTCCCGCACCCAGATCGCCGCCTGGGTCAGCCGACTCACCGTGTGACGTCGCGAAATCGAGCTCCGGGGAGGCGATCTCCGTAGTCCGCGCGCACGACTTCCGTAGTTTCCGCGATTCCCGCGCGCCGCCGGACCGGCACAGTGATGCCCACAGCCAACAGCAGTGAGGTGAGGCATGACCGTCGACGAACGCGTCGCGCCCCGGACAACGGCGCGCACCGGCCGCGCACCGGTCTCGATGATCGAGCGGATGACCCTGATTCTGGACAGCTTCGACGGACCCGTACCGATGCGCACCTTGATCGACGTCGCCGAACGCACCGGTCTGCCCCGTTCGAGTGTGCACCGCATCATCGATCAGATGATCCGGCTGCGCTGGCTCGCGCACGCACCCGGCGGCTACCGTCTGGGCACCCGGGCACTGGAACTCGGCGGTCTCGCCATCGAGCACAACGAGATTCGCGATGCGATGGGGCCGCTGCTGCACGAATTGTGCCGAACCACCGGCATGGTCGCGCACCTCGGCGTGCTCGACGGCCCCGAGGTGCTCATCATCGACAAGGTGGTCGGCCGCGGCGGTGCCGGTACCCCGACCCGCCTCGGCGGCCGCATCCCCGCGCACTGCACCGCAATCGGCAAGGCGCTGCTGGCCACCCTCCAGCCGAGCGTCATCGAACTGGCTTTCCCACAGCACCTTTCGCGCCTCACCTCCCGCACCATCGCCCTCCGCAGCGGACTGCACCGCGAACTGGACCGCGTGCGGAATCATCAGGGAGTCGCCCTCGATCGTGAGGAGTCGATGACCGGCATCGTGTGCGTGGGGGTGCCGATCAGGGCCGACGAGGGGATCGCCGCGCTGTCGCTGTCCGGGCGGATCGGTGGGCAGCATCCGCCGGGCACGGCCCGGCTCGCCCGGATCCTGGTCGACGTCGCCGCCGAAGCCGCGCGAGCGATCGCCCCCCGACACGAATAGGTGGTGGGTCACGGCTCGTGCGGCCCTGACCCACCACGCGGGTACGGTTCGCTATTTCGGTCAGCCGACGAGGTTCTTCCGCAATTTCACCAGCGTCATCCCGTCGATGCCGAGGCCGTCGGTGAGGAATTTGCCGAAGCTGCCGTAATCCTGTTCCAATTTCCGCACCGCGGTGTCGAGATATTCGGTGCGGACTTCCTGCAGCGGGATGAGCAGATCGGGGTTCTGCATATACCCGGCCTGTTTCACCTGCTCGCGCAGTTTCGCGTCGGCGGCGGCACGGAATTCGTTGGAGCGCAGATAATCCTGACGTGCGGTCTGCTCGGGGACGCCGACCGCGCGCAACACCACATAGGTGAGGAACCCGGTCCGGTCCTTCCCGGACGTGCAGTGATAGAGCAGGGCACCGTCGGTGGCCGCGAGTTCGCGAACGGTGGCCCCGAATGCGGCACGCGACGCGTCGGTGAGGAAACTGGCGTAGACACCGCTCATGATCCGTTCGGCACCACCGTTACCCAGTACTTCCTGCTGGCGCTGCGGATCCTTGGTCTGGATGATCTGCATCATCTGGACGAACAATCCGGTGTCGTCGACGGGTCGGGCAACCAGCGGCACCCCGGCGGGCAACCGGTCGGCCCCCATGAATTGCACCTCCCCGGGGGTGCGGAGGTCGACCACGGATTTCAGGTTGCGCCCGGCCAGGGTGGCCACATCACCATCGGTCAGCTTGGGTAAGGCGTCGGCGCGAATCACCTTGCCGGACTTGACAGTCGCTCCGTCATAGGTGCGGTAACCGCCGATATCGCGAACATTGACCGCCCCCTGAAGGGAGATCTGCCCGCCCGAACTCGGAGCCGCCACAGCGGGTGCCGACGGCAATACGGCCGTGCTGACGAGCGCGATGGAGGCCATGGCGGTGGTCATCACGGAGACGATGATGCGTTTCGTGCGAATTGCTTTCACATCGAAAACGGTATGTATTTCCCCGCCCCCACCACGCGCCACAATCAATGGCCGGGATTGTGTCTTGACACGCTCGTCCGGGGGCAGGTTTCCACGCAGCCCCTGATTCTTCCGTCTGTCGGGCCGCAGCGCCGAACGGCAGTGTGACGATCGGGTCGGTTCGATCGAAGGAGAACGATGAAATTCGCGATGACGCAGAGCCTGGTGGCCGGTGCCGCCGTCACACTGCTCGGTGCCGGGGTAGCCGTGGCCGCACCGGGGACCGAGCCGGTGCCGGTGCGCCGAGCCGAAGCGATCGTCGATACCGGCAGTGCGAATGTGGTCGGGGATCTGCTGTACACGCTGCTCAGCGACACGGGATCGGCGGAGCTGGGCAGAGCCATCTACGACCCGCGCATCGGCTGCGACATCGTTGCCTGCGAACCGATCTGGTTCGGGTCTGCCCGGTAGGCGACTGACTGTCCTACTTCAACGCACCAGGCGCAGACTGGTGGTGGCGAGGCCGACGCTGAGCCGTTGGCCCCAGCCGAGGCGTAGTGCGTCGTGCTCGATGCCGTCGCCGAAGGCGACCAGTCCGTCCGATTCCACGTCGATGTGCAGGCTTTCGCCGGTGATCTCGCCTTCGGTGTGCGCGATTCCGGTGGCCGGTGACGGCCACGCCTCGCGGACGAACCAGACGAGTCTGCGCTCGGTGGGATGGGGCAGGGGGACAGGGCTTTTCCGTTCGCGGTGCGCCGACAGGCACCAGCCTGTCGCACCCGTCCCACTGCCGACGAGGACGCCCGACGATGCCTGGCGCTCGTCACGGATGCGGTACCGGCTGGTCTGGTGGCTCGGATGACCGATGTAGATCTCGTTGAGCGCGCGCAGGGTCGCGCCGTCGTCCGTTCTCGCCTCGACCATCGTGCGGTCCTCGGTGTTACCGGTGCTGTGCAGGAGTTCCGTCGCGTCGGCGGGAGAATGCTCGGCGAGCACGCCCGGTTCCGGGCTGATGCCGATGACGGGCTGGCCGTCGAGGTACTTGGCGACATTGGCGACCAGGCCGTCCTGCCCGACGATCACCACGATGTCCTCGGGGCCGAACAGGAACCGCGACAGGTCTTCCCGCTCGACTGTGCCGCGCCGCCAGTCGAGCGGAATGGCCGCGCTGACCTCGCCGATCGCCGCGCGGGTCCGCCGGTCGCGCTCCACCACCTCGTCGAGTGACCTGCCGCGCGAGTTCAGGAAGAACTCCACCTGCCCGCGCGTGCCGTGCCGCGCCAGCAGCTCCGACAGCTCGGTTCGCCTGTGCACCAGCACTATTCGTGGGGCCAGGCTCATCGGGTGAACCGTTGCAGGATCGGGGCGATCATGTCCGGGGTCAGGGTGAGGCTGCCGATCTCCGGCAGGTTGCCCGCGAGTTCCTTCGCCGCCAACGCGTACAGCGTTTCCTGGGGGACGTCCCGGTAGGCATCCAGGCGCGCCTTCTCACCGGCGGCCTCGGCCTCGGCGAGCTTGCGGATCCCGTCGGCCTTGGCGTCGACGGCGATCCGGTCGGCTCTGGCCTGGCCCTCGGCCTTCTCCAATGCGTTCGCGCCGCGCTGGACCACCAGGAGCTCCTCCCGTTTCGCCAGTTCGATCTGGTTCTGCAGTTCGTTCTCGCTGATCGCGCGCTCGCGTTCGACGGCGAGCGCGCGTCGCTCGTAGGTCGCCCGGTCCGCTTCCTGCTGGACCTTCTCGCGGACCGTGGTCTGGAGCGCCTTCTCCATCTCCGCGTCGGGGCGGATCGCGACCACGCGGACGTCGATGATCTCCAGCCCGATGTGGGCCGCGGTCAGATTGCCCGTAGCGTCCTTGACCTTTTCGACGCCG
The DNA here is from genome assembly GCF_013839555.1 of Nocardia sp. GTS18. Classification (NCBI taxonomy): domain Bacteria; kingdom Bacillati; phylum Actinomycetota; class Actinomycetes; order Mycobacteriales; family Nocardiaceae; genus Nocardia; species Nocardia sp. GTS18. The sequence continues at coordinate 10,159 of NZ_JACBIU010000012.1, forward strand.
GTGCGGATGGCGGTCTCGAGATCGAGCGTGGCCAGGACCTCGAGGGCGTGTTGCTGGGTGTTCTCGGTGAGGGTGTTGGCGATCTGGCTCAGCGGGTCCTGGCGCCAGGTCCCCGTGTCGGGGTCGATCGAGAAGTCGATCCGGCTCGTCGTCGTCGCGGGATCGGTGCAGCGGTAGGTGACCGTCAGCTGGACCGTGACGTCCTGGTGGTCGTGTGTGCGGGCGTGGAAGAGCATCGGCAGCTCGCGGTCGTCCACCGGAACCTCGCTGAGCACCGCCGTGCTCGGGCGGAACCAGAAGCTCAGCCCCGTGCCGTCGTGCAGGAGTTTGCCCTTGCGGACGTGTCTGACGTGCACGGTCGGGGCGCCCCTGAGGTGCCGCAGTCCGGGGTAGCTGCTGATGTCGGCCATCGCCTTCTCCTTCATTATGGTCATAGTGACCATAACAGGACTGGCGGGCAGCCGTCGAGGGCTGTGCGCAGATCCGGGAATCTGCGCACAGCCCTTTACGGTTTCGGCCGTTGTCAGGCCAGGGCGGCGGTGATCTTGGCAGCCATCGCGGTCACCGCGGGCGAGGAGTCCTTCTTGGTGTGGGTGGCGGCCTGGACGGCGACGAGGACGGTGTCGCGGAAGTTGTCGGCCTCGGCGGGGTCGTGGGCGGCGAGCAGTTCCACCGCGGCCGTCAGGGCAGGCAGGACATGATCGGCGAACTCGGCGACAGTCTTACCCGGCAGGTGGATATCGCGCGACTTGGCCGAGAGCACATGCCCGACCAGCCCGGTCGCCGAGGTAAGGGCGGTGGTGCCCTGGGAGACGGACTTGTGCGGCGCGCCCGCGGCGGCGATGAGCGAGACAGCGCCGTACGCGGCGGTGCGCAGGGTGGCCTTGTCCTGGTCGGTCAGAGAAGCGGTGGTGATCATGTCGTGTCCCTCGTTTCGCTTGTGGCCCCGCCCTTTTCGGCGGGCCCGCTTTCTTCGATGAACACACTCTGTCGCCCGCCCCTGACACGAGCCTGACGCCCTCCTGACACCTCCGCTGATACGAGTCGGCCTGTCAACGAGGAGTTGTGGTTGGGGCGTCCGGTGCGGCCGGGCTGTCCGGCGCCGGTTCGTTGCCGTAGAAGACCGGCAGCATGGCTTTGGCCAGTACCAGGGCCGAACCCTCGCCCGACGGCACTGTCGCGAGATTTGTGGCGACCACGATCGTGAGGTCCGAGGCCGGGTCGTGTCCCATGAAGGTCATGTATCCGGGGATCTGACCGTCGTGCCCGAACAGATGCATTCCGAATCGGACGATGCCGAGGCCGTAACCGGCGACATCGGGGGCAGCCGGGTCGATGGGCTGGATGCTGTCCATCCGCGTTCGCTGCAGCTGCTCGTCGAGCATGTCGCCCTCGACGAGCGCCCGCACGTACGTCGCCATATCGCCGACCGTCGCGATCGCGGCACCGGCGGTCCACGTCCACGACGGGCTCGCGTCGGTGGCGTTGCCGGGTTGCAGCGTGCCCGCGAGGGCGGCGGCCTGCTGCTCGGGTGGCAGGGCGAAGGTGTCGATGGTGGAGACATTGGTGCCGAACGCGTACCCCTGCGGGTGCGGGTCGGGGATCGAGGTGTCCGTCGCGGCGGGCATCGAGGTGTGCTTCAGGCCGAGCGGTTCGAAGATCCGCTTCTGGAAATTCTCGGCGGCCGACATCTGCGTGACCTTCTCGATGACGAGGCCGAGCAGGATCGTATTGGTATTGCTGTACTCGAATTTCTCCCCCGGCGCGAAATTCACCGGATGGGAGAAGGCGATCGCGAGCATCTCCTCGGGCGTCCACACCTTGTCCGGGTCGCTGTCGAGTGTGGCATTGAATTCCGGGTCGAAGGTGTAACTGTATAGCCCGCTGCGCATTTCGGAGAGCTGGGCGATGGTGATCTGGTCTCCGTTCGGCACGCCCGGCCGATATTTATCGATCGGGTCCTCGAGGGCGAGCTTGCCTTCCTGTACCAGCTGCAGGATGACCGTCGAGGTCATGGTTTTGGTGTTGCTGCCGATCCGGAAGTAGTCGTCCGCCGACAGGGGATCGTCGGCACCGATGACACGGGTCCCGAACGTCTCGGTCCAGTCGCCTTCCTTCGGCGATCTGACGACAACGACAGCGCCGGGAATGACATTGTCCTTCATGAGCTGGGTGATCATCGGCCGCAGGGTGGCCGCGTAGGCGGGTTCGGCCTGTGCACCGGCCGATGTGCCGGTGGTATCGCCGCCGGAATCGGACGACGTTCCACAGGCCGTGGCGATGAACAAACTCACGGTCGCGACAAACACTGCGAAACTCGTCCGGTGACCCATGATTCTCCGATCAGAGTGTGCTCGGGAGGGGTGTTTCGCGCTGTGCAACCCAACTCTGCTCCGTGTGAACCGAGGAAGCAATCAAGACCCGGTAACAGTGGAATGGCGCGTGACCGTCGCCGGACCGCGTATTCTCACCGTCGTGCCGACTGGCGGTAGCAAACAGGTTCGCGCGGCGCGTAAGCGCAAGAAACGGATGGGGCTCGTCGCCCACGACCTCACCGACGCGCAGTGGGATGCGCTCAAGGCGTCCTGGGGCGGTTGCGCCTACTGCGGCTCTGCGGTCGCGTCGCCGCAGAAGGACTGTGTGCGGGCGATCTCACGCGGCGGACGCTACACGCTCGCCAATGTCGTACCCGCGTGTGCGTCGTGCAATGCCAGTAAATGCAATGCCGAGGTGACCGGCTGGCTGCGCCGCAAGAAGCTCGACGAACGGTCGTTCCTGGTACGCCACTACGAGATCTCGACCGATCTCACCGCCCGGTTCCCCTGAGTCGAACCGCCACGCGCTTATCGAGTCGGCCCCGGGCGGCGAACGCCTCTCGGAAAAAGACTGTCCCACAACCTCGCCGGGGTGCGTTCGGGATCCATCAGTTCGCTTTCGGCCAGCGGGCTATCCTCGTCGGCGACCGTTTCGGGCTCGAACCGGATCAGGGTCCGGCCTTCGCCGCGCAGCGCTTCGACGGTGCGAACGAGCGAGGACGTTTCGGCGAGGGTGGCGTCGAACTTGGCGGGGTCGGCGTCGAGGTGTTCGCAGAGGAGGCGGCGGCGGATGCCGAGAATGGTTTCGCGCAGAAGCTCACCGTCGGGGGTGGCGGGCGTGACCTCGACGGCGAGGTCGCACTCGGTGTCGAAACCCATCGACCGATTGTTGAGGTTCGACGACCCGACGCGAAGCAGGCGGTCGTCCACCACCAGCACCTTGGCATGGACATAGATGGGCGCACCGTCGGCGGTGACCGGGTAGTACACACCGAGCCGCTGCTCGGTGTCGGCTTTCCACAGCAGATGCAGCAGGCGTCGGCGGGCACCGTCCATGGCCAGTTGCTCGAGCCAGCCGTCGGCATGCCGGGGGAGGACCAGCACGATCTCCGGCCCGTTCGGTTCACGCAGGCGGGCGGCGATCGCCTCGGCGAGGGTGCGCGAAGCCAGGTACTGGCTCTCGATGTACAGCGAACGGGTCGCGCCCGCGATCGCCGCGAGATACAGCGCCTCGATCTCACGGACCTCGGCGCGGTCGGCGAGCTCGGGAAGGGTCCGGGCGATCCCCACGTCGACGGATCGCATCGTCGGTTCCAGCCCCTCCGGCCACGGGGTGTCCCCGGCGATCTCGTCGACCGGCCCCAGTTCCTGCCCGGTCGCCGCCTTCCATCTGGCTCTGGCCAGTTCGCCGATCGCCTTCGCGGCGGCGCCGTCCACGGCGGTGGTCGCGTCGTGCCACGGGCCGTAGCGGCGGCCGTTCGGCGCGGTTCGGTAGGCGTTGTCGTCGCGGTGGTCGCTGGTGTCCCAGCGGTCGACGGTCATGTCGATGCCGCCGCAGAACGCGAGCTGGTCATCGATCACGATGATCTTCTGATGGTGCGCCGAGCCGATCGGGTGCGCGCCGTCCATTTCGAAGTGCAGCCGCCGATCGGTCAACCAGTTGGCGACGAAGATCGGTGTCATCCCCCTGCCGATCGCGGCGAACGCGCCGACATTCCACTTCAGCAGATAGATGTCGAGGTCCGGCCGTTGTTTCGGCAGCCACGACAGGAATTTGCCCAGCCGGTCCGGCCCGTCCAGGGTCTTCTTCTGCGGTTCGAACTTGATCCGGGTGTCGAAGTCCCAGCCGATCAGCACGATGCGTTTGCGCGCCCGCAGCATCGCGGATTTGGCATAGCGGAAGTAGTCGGCCGCGTCGATGATGCAGGCCAGGCGGTCGGCTCGGGCGATCTGCCAGCAGGTCTCGCCGGGAGTGAGGATGTGCGGCACATCGTTCATCTGTGGTCAGCCCCCTCGTCCAGCACATGTTCGGCGTAAGTGAACGATACTTGCCGGACGATTGGGGTGGATGACGCGTCAGGACCGCCGATCCCCGGCCAGGATTTCGTCGATCTCGTCGAGACGGGTTTGGATGAGGGCCTTCTCTTCCCGCGCCTCGACGTATTCCTCACCGTCAGCGGCACTTCCGACGTGCTGGACGCGTTCGATCGACTCGCTCAGCTTCGCTCGTCTGTCGATGAGCTCCGCGCGTTCTTCGCGCAGGCGGGTCGAATCGGCGTCGGCCGATGTCATGGCAACCTCCTCAGGAGTTCGGCTTTGTCAGGTGTTCGGCGTTTGCTCGGGCTGGTCGTCCGTGGTCCGCGCCCGCTTGCGGTCCGGGTCGAGCCGGTCCGCGCGCTCCCGTTCCTTGTCCAGCTCGGCTCGTGAATCCGCGGCGTCGCTGTGGTGCACCTGGGCCTGCTGAGCGAGCTGTTCGGCCTGCGCGGCTTTGGCGTCCGCTTCGGCCTGCGCCGCGCGGCTCCTGGCGGCGAGCTCCTCCGCCCGCGCCTCCCGCTGCCCGACCTCGAGTTCCTGCCCCGCCACTCGTTCCCGGATTCCGGCCGCTTCGACCCGGTGGTGTTCACGACGCTTGCGCAGGAATGCCGCGACGACGGTGGCCAGCACGGCGATTATCAGAACCGCGACGATGATTGTCACGATCCAACTGGTGGTGCTCATGGGTCTACTCCTCGCATCCCGCCCCTTTTGTCCTTACTGCACGGGACTACCCAGCCTGCGAAAGACAAACGACCGTCGGTGGCCTGGAAGGGGCGGGGCGGGCCGTTACCTCACGAAATCACGTACCCCTTCGTACACCTGCGCCGAGGACAGCAGGGGGAGATGGCCGAGGCAGGCCGTGCGGGTGTTGGTGGCGCCGTTGAGGATTGTGCTCTCATCGGGGTTGATGATCTCGTCGCACGGTGACCACCAGGTCCCGTAGTTCACCCGTCCCGGCGTTTCGTCGCCGCTGTTGAGGTCGGTGAGGAAGGTCGACCCGGCCCGCATCTCCACACAGGAGACGTCGTAACAACTGTTGCTGGTGTCCGTGCCGTGGTTGGGTCCGCCGAGGGAGACCCAGTCGTCGACGAGGTCGAGGCCACCCAGATTCCTCAGGTACCAGCGGCTGTTGAGGCCGCCCATCGAGTGCGTGACGATGTCGACCTTCGCGGCGCCGGTCCGCGCCCGCAACGCGTCGGCCTGCGCCTTCACCTGCGCCGCGATGTCCTTGTTCGACTGGGTGCTGTCGTAGGTGAACCGTGCCAGCTGATCGGTGGAGTACCCGTCGTTCAGGAACCGTCCCCACATGTAGTCCCAGTTCACGGCCGAACCCCGCCACCCGTGGACGAAGAGGATCGGATCTCGTGCGGGCGCGGCGGCGGCGGGTGGCGCTACCGCACAGAACGCGGCGGCGGTCGTGACAACAGCGATCGCGGCCACCCGAAGGCGGTGCGACAGGGACAAGGCGAACATCAATCGACTCCGATCTGCTCGTTGAGCGGCGAGCAGACAGAAGGTAGCGCCGCGAGGCATTCACCTCGAGCAGATTCCGAGAATTGGCACCAGCCCCCACAATTGGGGGCGATGCGCAGTTCGCCGTCGAGGCAGCGCTCAGATGACGCCGAGAGCCAGCATCGCGTCGGCGACCTGGATGAACCCACCGATATTGGCGCCTGCCTGATAGTTGCCCGGTACGCCGTATTCGTCGGCGGTGGCCAGGCAGCGATCGTGGATGCCGCGCATGATCTCGGCCAGGCGCTCCTCGGTGTGCTCGAAGCTCCACGAGTCGCGCGAGGCGTTCTGCTGCATCTCGAGCGCGCTGGTCGCGACGCCTCCCGCGTTGGCCGCCTTACCGGGCGCGAAGATCACCCCCGCCTCGTTGAACAACCGCACCGCCTCCGGCCTGCACGGCATATTGGCGCCCTCGGCGACGATCCGGCAGCCGTTCGCGATGAGTTTGCCCGCGGCGGTGCCGTCGAGTTCGTTCTGGGTCGCGCACGGCAGCGCGATATCGCAGGGCACCTCCCACAGCGAGCCGCCCGCGACGAATTGTGCGGCACCACCACGTTTCTCGGCATAATCGGCGATCCGGCCGCGCTGGACTTCCTTGATCTCCTTGAGCAGTTCGAGATCGATGCCCTGCTCGTCGACGACGTAACCGCTGGAATCCGAGCAGGCGACCACGGTGCCGCCGAGCTGGTGGACCTTCTCGATCGCGTAGATCGCGACGTTGCCCGAACCCGACACCACGACTTTCTGGCCTTCCATGGATCGGCCTGCGGCGGAAAGGATTTCGTCGACGAAGAAGACCGCTCCGTAGCCGGTGGCTTCCCGGCGCACCTGCGAACCGCCCCAGGTCAGGCCCTTGCCGGTGAGTACCCCGGACTCGTAGCGGTTGGTGATGCGCTTGTACTGGCCGAACAGGTAGCCGATCTCCCGGCCGCCCACCCCGGTGTCGCCGGCCGGTACGTCGGTGTGTTCACCGAGATGCCGGTAGAGCTCGGTCATGAACGCCTGGCAGAACCGCATCACCTCACCCTCCGAGCGGCCCTTCGGGTCGAAGTCCGAGCCGCCCTTACCGCCACCGATCGGGAGTCCGGTGAGCGAGTTCTTGAAGATCTGCTCGAACCCCAGGAACTTCACGATGCCCAGATAGACCGAGGGATGGAAGCGGAGCCCGCCCTTGTACGGGCCGAGCGCGGAATTGAACTCCACCCGGAAGCCACGATTGATCTGCACGGTGCCGGAATCGTCGACCCACGGCACCCGGAAGATGATCTGCCGTTCGGGCTCGCACAAGCGTCGGATCACCGCGGCGTCCGCGTACTGCGGGTGTTTGGCGACGACGGGGCCGAGACTGTCGAGAACCTCGTGTACCGCCTGGTGGAATTCGGATTCCCCGGGATTGCGGCGCAATACCTCGTCGTAGATGCCGCTCAGCTTCGCGTCCAGGACAGCCACCCGTGGACTCCTTGTCGTCGTCGTTGCCACCATGGCCGGACGACATCCGCGTGCACCCGGCCTTGCTCACAGGCTAGCCGGGCCGGCGGTGAGGTCTGGATCGCGCGTACGCCTCGCGGCCGACGCTGGGTTCAACGGCGTCTGCGCGCACGGCTTCCGAAGAGGTTGCCCAGCGACTTCCGGCCGTCCGTGCGTGAACGCAGGGCGGCATCGGCGAGATCGGCGAGATCGTCGGCGAACGCTCGTGCCTCCGCGGTCACGTCGCGCCGGGCTCCGTCGGCGACGCGGCCGATTCCTCGCCCGCGAACGGTGGCGGCGGCTCGGGCTTCCTGGGCGAACTCGGTGACCGTGCGCAGTTCCTTGCGCACCTGCTCGCGCCACGCACTGACCGAATCTGTGTAACGAGACCCCATGGTCCGCCCTGCCTGTCATATTTGAGTGAACAGTTGTGCACCGACATGCTCAGGGTATCCGGTAACGCCGGTACCGGCAACCGGTACGCCGGGCCGGCGCGGGAGGGTCTTGGCGGCCTTATGCGCTACGCATCGCGCGGTAGACCGCCGAGCCGACGAAGGCGCCGAGATCATCCGGGTTCCACTCGTCCGGATCGGTGAACAGGGTCCGGACCGCGCTTTCCGCCGCCGAGACCCACAACTCCACGAGCGCGGGGAGTTTGCGCTCGGCGTCCTCGATGCCCCAGGCGTGCAAGGTCGGGCGCAGCAGCGCCGTGCAGCGTTCGACGGCCAGCCGCCGGCCGCGCCCGAAGGAACCGGCGACCGCGGGATCGGGATTGCCGTAGATCAGCCGCCAGGCGTCGGGCCGTTCGGATGCCTTGTGCAACAGGGCGCGGAACCCCTCCACGAAGACCGTCTCGTCGGCGTTGGTGGTGCGCGGCGGCAGCAGGTCGAGCACGCCGGAGATCAGGAAGGTCTCTTCGCGCTGGATCAGTGCGTCGATCAACTCGACCCGATCCGGGAAGCAGGCGTAGACCACCGGGCGAGTCACCTTCATGTAATCGGCGACCGCGCCCATCGTGACCGCCGCGACGCCGTGGTCGGCGGCGATGGCCAGCGCCGCGTCGAGCACCTGGGGTCTGCGCCGCTCGGGGCCGAGATGCGCGGCCCGCCCTCGCCGCTGCACTGCCGTCTCGCTACCCATGCGCACACAATAGCAACCCGTCCACTTTTCCTACATGACTGTATGAAAATGCTACAGTGCTGAATGAACCGTCCGACCGCGCCGGACGCCCGCAGGAGGAGCCGTGATGCCCCAAGATCTCTTCAACCCGAACACCGCCGACTTCGCGCAGTTCGACCCGGAGACGCGCAGGTTGCTGCGCGCGACGGTCGACTGGTTCGAGTCGCGGGGCAAGACCAGGCTGCTCGACGACGATCGCACTCGCGTCTGGCCGTCGGAATTCCTCGAGTTCGTGAAGAAGGAGCGCTTGTTCGCGACCTTCCTCACTCCGGCCGCGGAGGCGGGCGGTGACCCGAACAAGCGCTGGGACACCTCGCGCAACGCCATGCTGAGCCAGATCTTCGGCTTCTACGGCATGACCTACTGGTACATCTGGCAGGTCACCATCCTGGGTCTCGGGCCGATCTGGCAGAGCGACAACACCGTGGCCAAACAGAAGGCGGCCGCCCAACTCGAGGCCGGTGAGATCTTCGCTTTCGGCTTGTCGGAGAAGGAACACGGCGCCGACGTGTACTCCACCGACATGATCGTCGACCCCCAGCCCGACGGTGGATACACCGCGACCGGCGGCAAGTACTACATCGGCAACGGCAACCTGGCCTCGATGGTCTCGGTATTCGGCCGTCGCTCGGACAAGCCGATCATCGACAGCGCGGCGGCGATGCAGGGTAAACCGACGCAGGAGGATTACGAGGGCTATCTCTTCTTCGTCGCGGACTCCCAGCACGAGGCGTACAAGCTGCGCAAGAACGTCGTCAACAACCAGATCTATGTCGCCGCGTTCGAGCTCGAGAACTATCCCGTCGCCGAGGAGGACATCCTGCACCGCGGCGAGGATGCGTTCCACGCGGCGATGAACACGGTCAATGTCGGCAAGTTCAACCTCGGCTTCGGCGCGATCGGCGCCTGCGAGCACTCCTTCTACGAGGCGATCGACCACGCGGAGAACCGGATTCTGTTCGGGCACCGAGTCACCGAGTTCCCACAGGTCCGAGCCCTGATCACCGATTCCTACGCACGAATCGCCGCGATGAAGCTCTACAGTGCTCGCGCGGTCGACTACATGCGTTCGGCCGCACCGGAGGATCGGCGCTACCTGCTGTTCAACGCCATCGAGAAGATGTCGGTGACCCGCCAGGGGCAGCGCGTGATCGAAGACCTCGCCGATGTGATCGCCGCGCGCGGGTTCGAGAACGACATGTACTTCCCCGTCGCGATGACGGCCATGTTCGGGCTCCCGAGGCTGGAGGGCACCGTCCACGTCAACATGGCACTGTCGCTGAAGTTCATGGCCAACTACATGTTCCACCCGGCCGATGCCGGTCTGGCCGCGATGCGATCGCTGCCCGGTGTCGCGGTGGCGCCCCAGGCGGCCACCCGCGCCGCGGCCGGTGCGCTGTCGTGGACGAGTCGCAAGCTCGCTCCGCGTCTCGGCTCGATCGTGAAACCGCTCGGCGCCGAATTGGCCTGCGCCGCTTACGAACCGGTACCGACTCGGCACGACACCGCCGACGACGAGTTCCTGTTCCGGCAGGGACCGAGCAGTGGCCTCGGCCGGATCCGCTTCGCCGACTGGCGTCCGGTCTTCGAGAGCTTCCGTGACGTGCCGAATGTCGCGGTGTTCCTCGAGCAGGTGCTCGCGCTGCAGGCACTGCTCGCCGTCGCCGCCCCGACGCCGTCACAGCAGCAGGACGTCGACTTCCTGTTCGCCTTCGGCGAGCTGTTCACCGCGGTGCCCTACGCGCAGCTTGTGCTGGAGCAGGCGGTGATCGAGGGCACCGACCCCGCGGTCATCGACCAGATCTTCGACGGCTTCGTTCGCGGCTTCTCCACGAACGCCCTCGCCTTGCACAACAAACCGACCGCCACCGCCGTCCAGCAACGCCGGGCCCTCGACCTGGTTCGCCGCCCCGCCTTCGACAAGGCTCGCTTCGAGCGTGTGCTCGCCAAGGCGCGCGGGCTGGCCGGGACCTACGAGATGAAGGCCTGACCCGGCGCGGGTCGGCTCGGTCTCACCGCCGTAGCAGGACCCGGACCTGGTCCCTGATCTGCTGCACGATGTCGTCGGTCGAGGTGGTGATGTTGCCGGTCGCCGCCATGCTGAGAAACATGATCGCGGAGACGATGTGGGCGAGCGCGGCGGCGTCGGTGGGGGTGATGCGCTGTTCACGCCGGAGTACGTCGGCAACCGCTGCTTCGGTCTGCAGTGTCAGTGCGAGCGCGTCGCGATGATGGGGTTCCTCGGAGTCGCCGAAGACCATCTCGCGCAGGTAGGTTCGTCCGTTGTCGATTTGTGTACGGTTGCACTCGACGATGCTGCGGATGATCGCCATGATCGCGTCGAGGGTGTCAGGGAGGTTTTCGGCCGCCGCGACGCCGCGTGCGAGAGCCTCGGCGTAGCCGGCGTTCTGCACGAGCAGCAGGAGTTCGCCCTTGTTCTTGACGTAGAGGAACAGGGTGCCCGCGCCGATGTCGGCCTTGTCGGCGATCTCCTGGGTGGTGACCTCGTCGACACCGCGCTCGGCAAACAGCTCACGGGCGGCGGCGGTGATCCGCTCGAGCTTCTGCTGTTTGTTTCGCTCGCGCCTGCCGGCTTGGGGTGACACCTTCGGTCCTTCGTTGCTGGGTGAATCGACTCACGCCGAGGCTATCGTGCCCATCCTGCGAGCGGCTCCGGCGCCACTCCATCGGGTGCTGGGGAATCTACCGAGCAAGGAATTCGGCTGCGGCGGTGGCGAACTCGTCGTGGAACTGGAAGATTCCGCCGTGCCCGGAGCCGGGGTAGATGATCAGCTCGCTGTCGGGGATGCGCCGGTGCAGGTCCTCGGACAGGACCGAGGGCACCATCCGGTCGTTGTCGCCGTTGGCGATCAGGGTCGGCTGGGTGATCGTGGCGAGGTTATCGGGGGAGGACAGCCCCCACTTCTTGATCGCCTTCAACTGCGTGCGCAGTGTCGGCACGCTGACGGGTTCATCGCGGTCGGTGGTGCGTTCCGCGAGCCGCTGGATGAACGCACGCCCGGCCGCCTTGCCGTCGGCGTCGCGGTTGAAGAACAGGAACTCTTTGGGATCGGCGCGGGTCGCGGTGGCACGCAGGATGTCGCGGTAGGTGACGCCTACGACCTTGTCGATGCCTTTGCCGCCCTTGGGTCCGGTGCCGGTGAGGACGAGTTTGCGCACCAGCGCGGGGTGTTTCATCACCAGGTCCTGGGCGACGAAGCCGCCGAGCGAGAAGGCGAAGACGTCGATCTCGTCGAAGCCGAGCGCGGTGACGAAGGTGTAGGCGTCGTCGGCCATCGCCTCGACGCTGTCGGGCACCCGGCCGGAGGACGCCCCGACACCACGATTGTCGAAGGTGACGACGTGGTGCTGCCGAGCCAGCGGATCGATGATCCTGGGGTCCCAGTTGTCGAGGTTCGCCGCGAGATGGACGAAGAAGACAACGGGCACACCGCCTTTCGGTCCGAGCTCACGGTAGGCGTAGGTCACCCCGCCCGCGGTGACGGTGCGGGTCGGCGCGTCCTTGTAGGAGGTGATGACGTTCCCGTGCGTGCTCATGACGGTCCGCTTTCTGGCTCGGTGGGTCAGGGGATGGTGATGACGGACTTGCCGCGGGTGCCCCGGTCTTGCAGAGACCGCAGTGCTTGCTCGGTGCGGTCGAAGTCGAAGACCCTGGTGACGACCGGGCGCAGGACGCCGTCGTCGACCAGGGCGGCGATTCGGCGCAGCTGGGCGCCGTCGGCCCGCATGAAGAGGAACTCGTAATTCACGCCGAGCCGCGCGGCCCGGCGGCGGATCCCGCGACTGAGTGCGGCGACGGCCAGGCGGAGTACGAGGTTAGCGCCCAGCCGGCGGGCGAACGCCGGGTCGGGCGGTCCGGCGATCCCGATCGCCGTGCCGCCCGGGCGCAGCACCCGCAGCGACTTCTCCAAGTTCTGGCCGCCGAGGCTGTCGAGGACGAGGTCGTATCCGTCGAGTACCTGTTCGAAGTCCTGCTGGCGGTAGTCGATCACCACGTCGGCGCCCAGCTCCCGCGCGAACTCGACATTGCCGGTGCTGACGGTGGTGGCGACCGTGGCGCCGAGGTGCTTGGCGAGCTGGATCGCGATCGACCCGACTCCACCCGCACCGGCATGGATGAGGACCCGTTGCCCCGGACCGAGATCACCGCGTTCCACCAGCGCTTGCCATGCGGTCAAGGCCACCAGCGGCAGCGAGGCGGCTTCCTCGAAGCCGACCGAGGACGGCTTGCGCGCCAGGTCGGTTTCGGCGACCGCGATGCGTTCGGCGAACGTACCGATCCGGTCCTTGTCGGGCCGGGCGAACACCTCGTCACCAGCCTTGAACTCCCGCACTTTCGGCCCGACGCCGATCACCGTTCCGGCGAGATCGTTGCCGAGGACCAGCGGCAGCTTGTACGGAAGGATCCGCTTGAACTCGCCCGCCCTGATCTTCTCGTCGAGGCTGTTGAGCCCGGCGGCGCGGAGCTGGACCAGCACATCGTGGTCGCCCATCACCGGCTCGGCGACGTCCGCCTCCCGCAGGGGCTCCTTGTACCGGTCGATCACGAATGCTCGCATGGTGCCCTTCCCTACTTCTGAGTCCACTCAATAATGAGCGCACTCAGTAGTGAAGTCAAGGAACGCCGAAGTTACCCGTCCGGACGCGCTGTAATGCCAGTAGTGCCAGCCGACGAGATCCGACGACAATTCCGTCGATCTCCGTTCGCTTCGACTCGCCCGTGTCTGCGAGTTCCTCCGTCCGGTTCCGGAATTTTCGGCGGCTTCTCAACGAAACGGCCGGTCGACGATTCTGCCGAGGCGATGGGTCGGGGCTTCGGCTTCGATCTCGGCGACGGTGCGTGGGCGGCGGGGTGTGCGTGCCGGCTTGCCGTCGGGGACCGCGGCCATTCGCATGGTCGGCGGGTCGGTGACGGGTGTCGTCCGCACCAGGTCGACCATCGCGTCCCGGTCGGGTCGGTCGTCGGCGAGGACCGGTTCGGACAGGCCGATCCTCTCCTGAATTCGCTTGGCCCACTTGGGCGCCCACCAGCAGTCGTCGCCGAGGAGCTTCATGATGGCGGGGACGAGCAGCATGCGCAGGATGGTCGCGTCGATGAACAGTGCCGCGATCATGCCGTAGGCGATGTACTGCATCATCACCAGATCGGAGAACGCGAACGCGCCGGTGACGACGAGCAGGATGAGCGCGGCCGCGGTGATGATGCGGCCCGTCTGTGCGGTGCCGGTGCGGATCGCTTCGGTGGTCGACGCGCCATGGGCGCGGGCCTCGACCATGCGGGAGAGCAGGAAGACCTCGTAATCGGTCGACAAGCCGTAGATCACCGCGATGATCAGCATGAGTACCGGTGCGCTGATCGGTTGTGGCGTGAAGTTCAGTACCCCGGCGCCGTGACCGTCGATGAAGATCCAGGTCAGGATGCCGAGTGTGGAACCGAGCCCGAGGGCGTTCATCAGCGCCGCCTTGATCGGCAGTACCAGTGAACCGAAGGTGAGGAACATCAGCAGCGTGGTGACGAACAGGACCAGCGCGATCATCAGCGGCATCCGGTCGAGCAGGCTGTCGATACTGTCGGCCATGATCGCGGGCTGCCCCGCGACATACATGTCCACCCCGTCCGGTACGTCGATGGCGCGTAGGTAGTCGATCGTCGGCTCGGCGTTGCCGGTCGGATCGACCAGGGTGGCCGAGGTGCGATACACCGCCGGATCGTTGGAGCCGGTGTTGCTGGGCACGCCGAACTGGCCGACGAGCCCGGGCGCCTGGTTGGCCTGCTTCCAGACCGCGCCGATGGCGGTGGTGTCCTTGCCGACGAACACCAGCTGGATCGGGTCGGTCTTCTTCAGTGGGAACACCTCGTAGAAGTGCTCGAGGGCGAGCCGGGTGCTGTTGTCGGGCGGGAGGTACTTCTCGTTGATGCCGCCGAAGGTCAGGTTCCTGATCGGGATGATCAGCAACAGCAGCCCGACGACGACCGCCACGGCCACCTTCAAAGGGTGTCGCATCACCCAGCGGGGGAGCCTGCCCCAGAAGCCGTTCTCGATCTCCTCGGCGGACTTGGTCTTGCGGAAGCGTTTGATGCCGAGCATGTCCACCCGTGGCCCGAGCACGGCCAGCATCGCGGGCAGGATCGTCACCGCGGTCAGGGCGGCGAGCGACACCGTCGCGATGGTGCCGTAGGCGACCGAGCGGAGAAATCCCTGGGGGAACAGCAGGATGCCGCCGAGGCTGGCGACGATCATCGTCGCCGAGGAGATGACGGTGCGTCCGGCGGTCATCACCGTGCGCCGGACTGCCGCGCGCGTGTCGTAACCGGCCGCCAGCTCTTCCCGGAACCGGCTGACGATGAACAAGGCGAAGTCGATGGCCAGGCCAAGGCCGATCATCGACACCACGGCGGAGACGAACGAGTTGACGTCGGTGAAGTTCGTGATCGCCATCACGATGCCGTTGGCGCCGAAGATGGTGAGCCCACCGATGATCAGCGGCAGCGCGGCGGCGACGACGCCACCGAAGATGAAGAACAGGAGCACCGCCACAGCGGGAATGGCCAGCAGTTCCATCCGGTGGACGTCGGTGGCGATGGTGTCGTTCAGGGTGCCGCCGATGGCCTGCAGTCCCGAGACCTCCACGTCCACACCGTCGATGTGGAAGGCGTCGCTCACCGCCCGGTAGCTACGCAGCAGGTCGGTGTCGTTGTCACCGACGAGCGCGACCGAGGCGAACGCGTGCCGCTTGTCGGCCGACCCGAACACCGACGGCACCGCGGCCGCGTCGCCCACCCGCCAATAGGCGCCGTTGATCTTGTCGATTGCGTCGGGGTGCTCGGCCAATGCCTTGCTCAGACCTGCGACAACCGTGCCGCTGAACTCCGGATCGTCGATCGTCTTACCGTCGGGAGCGTTGTAGAGCACGATGACGTCGGCGGTATGGTCGCGGCCGAACGCCTCGTCGGCGATCCGCGAGCCCTGCGAGGATTCGGAGCCGGGGTCGTCCCAGCCGCTCGAGGTGAGGTGATCGGACAATCCGAGCCCGTACCCACCGAGTCCGAGCAGCGCGGCACCGACAACCGCGATGA
Organism: Nocardia sp. GTS18; assembly: GCF_013839555.1. Lineage (NCBI taxonomy): Bacteria > Bacillati > Actinomycetota > Actinomycetes > Mycobacteriales > Nocardiaceae > Nocardia > Nocardia sp. GTS18. Next base: position 25,768 of record NZ_JACBIU010000012.1, read on the forward strand.
CGGCGAAACGAAATCTATGTACCAGCTCGCCCCAACGGTTGAACACGAACGACTCCTTTGTCTGGGGTGTCACCGACCTTCCCAGGCAAACCTGAGGATCCGCTGACAGCCGTGCGACTACCAGCTCGATGTACCGTCCCTGGCCGACGCGGCCACCTCGGGTGAACGATCGGCGCAGGCGGTACTAGCAAGCCTCGGTCGCTCGCGGTAGCGGAGGAGTTTGCTTATCCTCCATGATCATGACCGGCCGAGCGGATCATGGAGCCGAGCTCTTCCGCAGCGATCCTCGCCCACCGGACTTCATCGAACACCGGCGGTATGCCTCGTACCAGGCGTGGCGACAGCTCGTGATCGGTGGCCACATCGACCACGAGCGGCTGGTGGGTGACCTGCTCGGCATCAGCCGCTATGTCCACTCTCGGTATGCCTACGCATATACGATTCACGAAGTCCTGCCGGAATTTTCGCGAAGTCGGCTCACGGCTGCCCTGGGTGATGTGATTGCCCGTCTCCCGATGGAGACGGCGGTCCGAATGCCGGTGGACGAAGCTGTCATCCGGCTCGTGGCGTTCTTCGGGCCGGTGCCGATGGAGTGGCTGTCGGACTCCGTCCTGCGCACCGTGTTCTCCGGTATCCGGCCTCGGGATGTGGACTTCGCCGGGTCCACCGATTCTCTCGTGGCACTGGACAAAATCTCGGTTACGGACACGCGGCGACTGTGCCTCGTCCTGCGCGACGTCCCCGATGCGCAATTGCTGTGCACGGCCCGGCTGATGCGACCGGACCTGCTCGAGGCGGTGCATGCGGCATTCGACTCCACTGACGGTGCATGGGCCGTCTTGACCTACCTGGCCCGTGATTTTCCGCCCCCCGTCGATATCCCTACCCCGGACAGCCCACGGATCCTGGCCGGTCTGATCACCCTCGCCGAAGGCAAGCCGGGCGACACCGTCTCGCACGGCCTGTTCCCCAGCACCATCACGAAACTCGCCCGCCTATGCCTGGCGTCGACAGGGCATTACCCTCCCGCCCAGGTCCTCGACGCGGCGCGAAGTGCCTACGACAGGAGGCGTCCCTACTATGCACACGACGCCGTGGCCTGCGCCCTCGCACACCCGGAAATCTCCGCTGCCGAGCGTGCCGACCTCATCCGTCACCTGTCCGGACACGACGGCCACGGGCGAGCAGCCCGTGGCCGGCGGGCTCGAAAGAAGTTCTCGCGCATAATCCGATGGGGCAGCCGTCAACGCTGACAGCACCGCGGCCGGGTGACCTCAGCCGACAAGGGACGGCAGTACCAGCTCCCGATACCGTCGCTTCATCGTCTCGATCACCTCGTGGCCGTCGCTCGACCACACCGTGGCGTTGAAGATCTCGACTTCCACGTCGCCGCGGTACCCGGCGTCGCGGACCCAGCGTCCGATGGTCGCGAAGTCGATGACGCCGTCGCCCATCATGCCCCGGGACAGCAGCGGGTCGGCGGTCATCGGGTTCAGCCAGTCGCACACCTGATACGAGCTGATCCGGCCGTCCGCACCGGCCTGCGCGATCTGTTCCGCCAGGGTCGGGTCCCACCAGAGATGGAAGGTGTCGACCACGACACCCACCGTCTCGGCCGGATGCGGCGCTGCCATCGAGAGTGCCTGTGCCAGTGTGGAAATCACGGCTCGATCGGCACAGAACATGGGGTGCAGCGGTTCCAGCGCCAGGCGTACGCCGCGTTCGGCGGCGTAGGGGACCAGGAGCGCGAGCCGCTCCTCGACCCGTGCTCGGGCGCCCGCGAGATCCCGATCGGGGATCCCGCCCATCACCATCACCAGTTCCCGCGTGCCGAGTGTCGCCGCGTCGTCGATCGCACGGCGGTTGTCGTCGAGCGCGGCCGGTCCGTCTTCCCGCCCGGTCAGGAAGCCGCCGCGGCACAGGCTGGAGACGCGCAGACCCGCGTCGGCCACGATCTTCGCCGCGGTAGTGGCCCCGAGCTCGTCGACCCGATCACGCCACAGCCCGATCGCGCCGAGCCCGGCCCTGGCCGCACCGTCCACCGCCTCGGCCAGGGTCCACCGCTTGGTCGTCGCGGTGTTCAGCGACAGCGACCGGTACGGCGCGGCCGAGTCGTACGGGACCTGCTGCGCGACAACCGATGTCATGATCCGAGTCCGTTCAGTTCGAGGTACAGCCGCATGCGGTGCGCGGCCAGTTCGGGGTCCGCCAGCAGCCCGGCCCGGTCGGCGAGCCGGAAGAGCTCGGCCAGGTGCGTGACGGAACGGCCCGTGGACAACCCGCCGACCATGGAGAAGCCGGGCTGACGACCGTTGAGCCACGACAGGAACGCGATCCCGGTCTTGTAGTAGTAGGTCGGCGCCGCGAAGATATGCCGTCCGAGTTCCTGTGTGCCGGCGAGTATTTCGGATGCGCGTGCGACGTTGCCGTTGTCGAGTTCCTGCAGTGCGGTGGAGGCGGCCGGATAGACCGCCGCGAAGATGCCGAGCAGTGCGTCCGAATATCCCTGCGTATCACCGACGATGAGCTCGGGGTAGTTGAAATCGTCGCCGGTGTAGAGCCGGACCCCCGCGGGCAAGGCGCGCCGCAGCGCGATCTCGTGTCCGGCATCAAGCAGCGAGACCTTGACGCCGTCGATCTTCGACCTGTTGTTCTCGATGAGCGTCCGGAAAGTCTCGGTGGCGGTGGCGATGTCGTCGCTACCCCAATAGCCGTGCAGCGCGGGATCGAACATGGTGCCGAGCCAGTGTAGGATCACCGGCCGGTCGACACCCGCCAGCAGTCGCTCGTAGACGTCCACATAGTCGGCCGCCGACTCCGCGACCCGCACGAGAGCCCGCGAAGCCATCAGGATCACCTGCGCGCCCGCCTCGGTCACCACGTCGATCTGCTCGCGGTAGGCGTCGACGATCCTGGTGAGCCCGGCCGATCCGGCGGGCAGGCCGTCGAGGTCGAGCTGATCGGTGCCCGCACCGCAGGCGAGCCTGCCACCGGTGGAGGCGGCCTCGCCGCCGGAGCGCCGGATCAATTCGGCGGTGGTCCGCCAGTCGAGGCCCATCCCGCGCTGCGCGGTGTCCATGGCATCGGCGACACCGAGTCCGTAGGACCACAGCTCGTGCCGGTAGGCCAGCGTCGCGTCCCAGTCGATCGTCACGGGCGCGCCTGGCGTGTTGTCGGCCGTGGCATGCGGAATCACATGCGCGGCCGCGAAAGCCACCCGCGAGGTGATCGGCCCGGTCGGCCGCGTCCACGCACCCGGAGCGCCGAGGACGTACCGTTCGAGCCGGTCACCGGCGGGCAGCAGCACCGACACATCGGTCGAGGCCGCGGTCACAGCGTGACCTCCGGAATCTCGATGCGGCGGCCTTCGGCGGAGCTGCGCAGCCCGAGTTCGGCGAGCTGGACACCGCGCGCGGCGGAGAGCAGCCCGTAGCGGTGCGGCCGCTCGTGCACCACGTCGGCGAGGAACTCCTCCCACTGCAATTTGAAGCCGTTGTCCAGATCGGCGTTCGCCGGCACCTCGAGCCATTGATCGCGGAACGGTTCGGTGACCGGGAGATCCGGGTTCCACACGGGTTTGGGCGTATGCGAGCGATGCTGTGCGACACATTTGCGCAATCCGGCCACGGCCGAACCGTGCGTACCGTCGATCTGGAACTCGACGAGCTCGTCGCGGTACACCCGCACCGCCCACGACGAATTGATCTGCGCGACAACGCCGTTGGCCATCTCGAAGATGCCGTAGGCGGCATCGTCGGCGGTGGCGTCGTACGGCTTGCCCTGCTCGTCCCACCGGGTGGGGATATGGGTCGTCGCCTTCGCGGTGACCGCCTCGACCTTGCCGAGTAGCCCCTCGAGCACGTAGTTCCAGTGGCAGAACATGTCGACGACGATGCCGCCGCCGTCCTCGGCGCGGTAGTTCCAGCTGGGCCGCTGGGCGGGTTGGCCGTCACCCTCGAAGACCCAGTAGCCGAATTCGCCACGCAGCGACAGGATCCGCCCGAAGAAGCCCTCATCGACCAGCCTGCGCAATTTCACCAGGCCAGGCAGATAGAGCTTGTCGTGCACGACACCCGCGGTGACGCCCGCGTTCGCGGCGACCCTGGCGAGTTCTACCGCCTCGGTGAGCGTTTCGGCGGTCGGCTTCTCGGTGAACACGTGCTTGCCCGCCTTCATCGCCGCCGCGAGCGCCTCGGCGCGCCGGGACGTGACCTGTGCGTCGAAGTAGATGTCGACGGATGGGTCGGCGATGACGGCGGCGGCATCGGTGCTCCATTCGGCGATACCGTGCTGTGCCGCGAGTTCGGCCAGCTTGGCGGCGTTGCGGCCCACCAGGATGGGCTCCACCTGGACGCGGCTGCCGTCCGGGAGCAGGAGGCCGCCCGCGTCGCGGATCGGCAGGATCGAGCGCACGAGGTGCTGGCGGTAACCCATGCGCCCGGTGACGCCGTTCATGGCGATGCGGAGCGTGCGCGGGGGAGTGGAATCGGGCATTGTTCTGTGCCTCTTCTGATTTGCGTGGCTGACGACCCGCAGAATGGGTCGCGGACGGTGCGGAGAAACTCCGCACACGGCGATGGACAAGTCAGCTCGGAATGCGCTTTCCAAGCTATGCTAAGTCACCGAGTCCGGTCAACCCCCACCCCGAACCGAGGGAACGAGGCACGAAGTCATGGCGGCTGTGAGATTGCAAGACGTCGCGATCCGGGCGGGCGTCTCCCAGGCGACCGCCTCGCGCGTGCTCAACGGGTCGTCGCGGGTGCCCGGCGAAGGCGTGGCCGACCGGGTCCGTGCCGCCGCCGCGGAGCTCGGCTATGTGCCGAATGCCCAGGCCCAGGCCCTGGCGCGGTCGTCGACCGGGCTGATCGGACTCGTCGTGCACGACATCGCCGACCCCTACTTCTCCTCGATCGTGCAGGGGGTGCAGACGGCGGCGCGCCGGGCGGGCAAGCTCGTCCTGCTGGCCAGCACGCAACGCGATTTCGACATCGAGCGCGAATCGGTGAGCACGTTCATCTCGCACCGCGCCGACGCGATCATCCTCGCGGGTTCGCGCCAGAGCGGCGATCTCGACCGCGATCTCGAGCAGGAGTGCGCGCGGTATCTGGACAACAACGGCAAGGTGGTCGTCGTCGGGCAACCGCTGTCCTTCGGTGCCGCCGTCGAGCCCGAAAACTATGTGGCGTCAGCCGAATTGGCGCACGCACTCCTCGGTCAGGGTCATCGCGACTTCGCGGTGATCGGCGGGCCCGGCAACATCAGGACCGCCGTCGACCGGCGCAACGGCTTCGTCGAGGCGCTCGCGTCGCAGGGTGTGACACCGCTGGTCGAGATCGCGGGAGACTTCTCCCGCGACGGCGGTTTCAGTGCGGCGCGTCGCCTCGCCGCGGCCCTGGATCTGCGCCACGGGCAGCCGGTCCCGCCCTGCGTCTTCGCCGTGAGCGACGTGATGGCGATCGGGGCGATCGCGGCCTGGCGCGAGCTCGGCTTGGCGGTGCCCGACGATGTCTGCGTAGCCGGGTTCGACGACATTCCCACGCTGCGCGACCACGTACCAGGGCTCTCGACGGTGGCGCTGTCGCTGGTGGACATCGGCGAACGGGCCGTCGCGCTCGCGCTCGACGACACCGCAACGTCCTCGCGCGCACACGAATTCGTGCCCGGCCGGGTGATCCTGCGCGACAGCAGCGTTTTGCACCGCCCCTGACCTGGTCCGATTCGAAACCCTTGACACTGTGGGTCGGGTCACACTAGCCTCGGATCCAGCTTCGGAAAGCGCATTCCCAGCGGGTGCAGTTCGAATCCCGCTCCACTACTAGCTTTAGGACTCCAGATGGCGGTAGTCACGTCCGTCGAGGCCGGTTCCCCCGCACCGAAAGCGGCGCAACCCGTTCGCCCCCGGCGCCGAAAGCTCCCCTCCCCGGCCGGTCTCTGGTCGACCGTCTGGCGGCCACTCGCCCTGGTGGCGGTGCTCGTCGTCGCCTGGTGGGCCGTCACGAAATTCGAGCTCGTCGAGCCCTACATCCTGCCGTCGCCCGCCGACACCTGGCGCACCACCGTCGACAACTCGGCGTACCTGCTCGAGAACACCTGGGTCACGACCTACGAAACGGTGGTCGGCTTCATCATCGCCGCGCTGATCGGTGAAGCCGTCGCCCTGGTGATGATCTATTCGCGTAGCGTCGAGCGAACGATGTACCCGCTCATCCTTTTCGCGCAGGTCATCCCGAAAATCGCCATCGCCCCGCTGTTCATCGTCTGGCTCGGCTTCGGCACCAGCCCCAAGATTCTCGTCGCCGTGCTGATGGCGTTCTTCCCGATCGTCATCTCCGGTATGGCCGGCCTGCGCTCGGTCGACCCGGAGATCCTCGAACTCACCTCCACCATGGGCGCGAGCAATTGGAAGACGTTCGTGAAGGTGCGTTTCCCGGCGTCGCTTCCGCAACTGATGTCCGGACTCAAGATCGCCGCTACTCTCGCCGTCACCGGTGCCGTCGTCGGGGAATTCGTCGGCGCCAACGAAGGTCTGGGCTATGTGATTCTGCAGGCCAACGGAAACATCGACACCGCAATGCTGTTCGCGGCCCTGATCATCATGTCGCTGCTCGGCATCATCCTGTTCGCGATCATCGAGATCGCCGAACAGTTCCTCATTCCCTGGCACGCCTCCCGTCGATCCACGGCCTCGGTCGTCGGGGCGGCTTGAGCATGCCGAACCACCGTATTCGCGCCACAGCTGGAGAACTCGCATGAAATTCCGAACACGCACGCTCACGTCCATCGGGGCCGCCGCGGTGGCATCGGTGCTGGTGTTGACCGGCTGCGGAGGCGGCGGCACCGAAGCCAAGGAGCCCGGCACCGACGGGAAGACCACCCCGGTGTCGCTGATGCTCAACTGGTACCCCTACGGCGAGCACGCCCCGTTCTATTACGGAGTGCAGGAAGGCATTTTCGCCAAGCACGGCATCGATCTGAAGATCTCGGCCGGCCAGGGGTCGACGAAGACCACGCAGGCCACCGGTTCCGAGCAGACCGATTTCGGCTGGGCCGATACGCCCGCCGTCCTGAGCAATATCGACAAGGGCGTCAAGGTCAAGAGCGTCGGCGTCTTCCTGCAGACCACGCCGTCGGCGGTGCAGGTATTCGCCGATTCGAATATCCGGACGCCGGCCGACCTGGTGGGCAAGACCATCGCCGTCTCCGCGGGCGACGCACCGACCACCACCTTCCCGGTCTATCTCGACAAGGCGGGCGTACCCGCCGATCAGGTCACCCAGCAGAGCCTCGACTCCGCGGGCAAGATGTCGGCGATGCTCTCGGGCCGCGTCGACGGGCTGATCGGCTTCGCGCACGACCAAGGTCCCACCATCGCGAACAAGAGCGGCAAAGAGGTTCGCTACCTGCGGTATTCGGAGCAGGGACTCAACTTCTTCAGCAACGGCCTGATCGCGAACCAGGCCACGATCGACTCCTCGCCCAAACTGGTGCAGGCCATGGTCGACGCGACCAGCGAGGCCTTCGCCGCCGCGGCAGCAAAGCCCGAGGCCGCGGTCGCCGCGATGGAAGGCAAGGATCCGCAACTGCCGCCGCAGCCGGTGCTGCTGCAGCAGTGGCAGCAGACCATCCCGCTGCTCACCACCCCGGAAACCGTCGGCAAGGCGCCGGGAACCAATGCCGAGGCGAACTGGCGCGCCACCGTCGAGGTGCTCAGCAACGCCAAGCTCCTCGAGCAGGCCGAGGACCCGGGCAAGTACTGGGACTCCAAATTTACCCCGAGCAGCCGGCCGTGACGGAACAGGTGACGAAATGAGCACACCCACCGACACCCGCACCGGCACCGCGGTCGCCGTAGACGGGCTGACCGTAAGGTTCTCCTCCACCCGCGGTGAGGTCACCGCCCTGCACGATGTCGACCTCCACGTCCGTCGCGGCGAATTCGTGTCGATCGTCGGCCCGTCCGGTTGCGGCAAATCGACGCTGCTGAAAGTCGTCGCGGGCCTCACCGACCCGAGCGGGGGCAGCGTCGAACTCGGCGGCGCCTCCGTGCGGGGGCCGCAGCGCAATATCGGTTACGTATTCCAGCGTGCCGCGCTGCTGGAATGGCGAACCGTACGCAAGAACATCCTGCTGCAGGCAGAGATGCGCGGCATGGACAAGCGGGCAGCGGCCGCCGAATGTGATCGGCTCATCGAGATGACCGGCCTCGGCGGCTTCGAGAACGCCCTGCCGCACGAACTCTCCGGTGGTATGCAGCAACGGGTTTCGCTGTGCCGAGCCCTGCTGCACCGACCGGAAGTGCTGCTGATGGACGAGCCGTTCGGCGCACTCGACGCGCTCACCCGGGAACGGATGAACGTCGAACTGCACCGGATCTGGCGGGAGACGGGTACCACGGTCCTGCTGGTCACGCATTCGGTGGCCGAGGCCGTCTATCTCGCCAATCGGGTGGTCGTGATGAGTCCACGGCCGGGCAAGATCATCGAATTGCTCGATGTCGACCTGCCCGCGCACCGCGACTACGCCACGACGATGGAGACGCCGGAATTCATCACCGTCGCCAACCGGGTCCGGGAACTGCTCGGCGCGGTAGCGCAAGCGGACTGAGATCCGGACCGCAGAGAGGACGTCGACCGCGTGAGGGTTCTGGTCGCCCCGGACAAATTCAAAGGAAGCCTCACCGCGGCCGAGGTCGCCGACCGCCTGGCCGACGGCTTGGCGGAGGCGGGGATCGACAGCCTGCGGATGCCGATGGCCGACGGCGGCGACGGGAGCGTCGACGCGGCGGTCACGGCCGGTTTCACGCCGTATCCGGTGACAGTGGCCGCGGCGTCGGGAACCCCGACGTACGCGCGGATCGCCGTCGGCGACGGCACCGCCGTGGTCGAGGTCGCGAGCACCTGCGGCCTCGCCACCCTGCCGAACGGCCGAATGCTGCCGCTGGACGCGAGCAGTCTCGGTGTGGGACAAGCGATCTCGCAGGCGCTGCGGCACCGGCCGCAACGCCTGGTTCTCGCGCTCGGCGGCAGCGCCTGCACCGACGGTGGGATGGGGATGCTCACCGCGCTCGGCTTCACCTTCGCCGACGCGAGTGGACAGCGATTGCGCGCGTGTGGGCGGAGTCTCGCCCGCGTCCACACGGTCGACTCGTCGCGGGCGGTCCGGTTGAGCGAGGTGGACATCGTGGTCGCGAGCGATGTCACCAACCCATTGCTAGGACCGGACGGTGCAGCCGCCGTGTACGGCCCGCAGAAGGGCGCCACCGAGTCCGACGTCCGGTTTCTCGACGACGGACTGGGCAACCTGGTCCGCGCTTTCGTCCGCAGCGGCTATCCGGACGCGGCGGCTGTCGCGGTCTCGCCTGGTGCGGGCAGCGCGGGCGGGATCGGCTTCGCCGCCCTGCTGCTCGGCGGCACCATGGTCTCCGGTGCCGAATTCTTTCTCGAACTGCTCGGATTCGACCGCCACCTGCCCGATGTCGACCTGGTGATCACCGGCGAGGGCAGCATCGATGAGCAGACCGCCCACGGAAAACTCCTTGCGGTTCTGGCCGGCCGCGCCCACCCCACCCCCGTCGTCGCGGTCGCCGGCCGCAACACCCTGCCCCGCGACCATTGGCACCGAGCCGGTTTCACGGCCGTCTACTCTCTCGGCGACTACACCGACTCGAACACCGCCGAAGACCCGGACCTGACCAGCCGACTTCTCACCCGGATCGGCCGCGAGATCGCCCGCATTCCTGCGCTTTCCGGCTGATCGCCGTGGTGCGCACCGCCCTCGGCAGCGGCAATTCCCGGTTCATTCCCCGTCCGGGGTGTGGGAGTGCCCGGGCGGCCGGGTGAGGTCGTCGAGCACGACCAGGTTTCCACCGGACTGTTTCGCCTGGTACATCGCCGCGTCGGCGCACTGCAGCAAGCGGTCGGGGGTGGGGCGTGGGCAGTGCGGGCAGGCCGTCGCGTCGAAGACCGCGACGCCGATGCTGGCTGTCACGCCCACCTCGCTATCCGAGGGCGCGGCGACCACCCGGCAGAGGTGTTCGGCGACCTCGCGGGCGTCGGCCGCCGCGATCGGAGCGGCCACGACGAACTCTTCGCCGCCGGTCCGCGCCACCACCGCCGAATCCGGAGTGGCCTCGCGCAGACGCCGGGCGGTTCGCATCAGCACGATGTCGCCGATGCGGTGGCCCCAGGTGTCGTTGACGCTCTTGAACCGGTCCAGGTCGAAGGAGATGACGCAGACGGCGCGATGGTCCTCGACGAGTCGGGGGAGCCGGTTCTCGAGGCCCCGCCGGTTGAGCAGTTCGGTGAGAGGGTCCGAGAGCGACTCGATGCGCAGCAGCCAGTACAGCAGCTGGAACGCGGGCACCGCGGTGATCACCGTCGCCAGCAGCAGACCCACCGCGACCGCGAGGGTGACGCCGTCCCCGCCCGTCGCGATCCGCACGGACAGCACCACCACCGACAGCACCGACCAGGCCGAATGCGCGGCCACCGCCCGTGCGCTGTGGAAGAAGCTCAGATAACTGCCGGTCGCCAGCAGTAGTACGGCACCCATGGCGCCGAACAGGCGGTTGTGCACCTGGAGGAACTCGATCGTGAACAGCAGATCGGCGCAGGCGATCAGGACCAGCGACTCCGTTCTGCCTGGCCAGGGCAGCAGCCACCAGCGCGCGGCCCACAGCGCGCCCGCCAGAACTCCGACAACGGACGCCGCGACGGGCGGCCCCGCAGGCGTGCCCGCGATCACCAGACCCATGACCGCGATCCCCGCACCGGCGGTGCCCATCAGCACCTTCAGCGGCAGCAGCGCCGAGCGAGCGGCGAGGGTGCGCACCAGCCAGCGGTAGTCGACCGGGTCCTTCCACCAGGACCGCAGCGTCGTACCGTCACTCATCGACTCACCCTTGGACCCGACGGCATAGCCACCTCGTTCCTGCCGATTCCGGCGATCTCCCTATGTATCGATGCGCACGAGTTGCTTGCCGATATTGGCGCCGCCGAACAGGCCGCGCAGCGCGCTCGGCGCGGATTCGAGACCGTCGACGATGTTCTCGGCGACCACGAGCGCACCGTCGGCATGCCAGGTCGTCAGCCGCTCGAACGCCTCGGGGAAACGCTCGACGTAGTCGAGGAAGATGAAGCCCTCCATGCGCGCGCGACGCATGGCCAGCTCCATGTAGTTGCGGGGCCCGGCCGCCGGAGCGGTCGCGGTATAGCCGGAGGCGATGCCGCCACACAGCACCACCCGCGCGCTCCTCGCCAGGTTGGCCAGGCCGGCCTCCAGGATGGTGCCGCCGACACCGTCGAAGAAGACATCGATACCGTCCGGCGCAGCCTCGGCCAGCCGCTCGGCCACGTTGTCGTGCTTGTAGTCGATGGCGACGTCGAGCTTCGCAGTCTCGGTCAGCCAGGCACATTTGGCCGGACCCCCGGCTATCCTGATCACCCGACAACCCAGGGCCTTGGCGATCTGCCCGGCCAGTGACCCGGTGGAACCGGCAGCCGCGGAAACCACGACGGTGTCGCCGACTTCGGGTTTGCCGATATCGACCATCCCGAAGTAGGCGGTGAGCCCGTTCACCCCGAACGCACTCAGCATCAGTTTCGGGTCGATACCGTCGGGAACCACGTTCAAGCCGAACAATCCCTGCCCACCGGCGATGACGTAGTCCTGCCACCCGACCATCCCCACCACCCAGGACCCGACGGGATAGTCAGGGTTGTTCGAGGCCACAACCTCACCGGCACCGCTGCCACGCATCACCGTGTCCAGCGGCACCGGCTCGATATACCCGGCTTCCTCGTTGAGCCAACCCCGCTGAGTAGCGTCGATCCCCAGCCACCGCACCCGCACCAGCGCCTCCATCGGACCGGGTTCGGGTACGGGCGCATGCTGCAATTCGAAGTCGTTGTCGCTCAATATGTTTTCTGGCCTGCGCCGAAGAATCCACTGCCGATTCTCGGTGTCACCCCACTGCTTTGTCACCACCGTTCGAGTCTGCCACCGACATCGGCCACGGCAGGCATGTGGCACGGCGGTGCGCGGATCGAGCCCAACGACGCTGTGGGCGGCGGACGAGCGGTGGAGGCGCGGTCGGCGAGCCGAGCCCGACGTCGGCGACGGGCTCAGCGGTCGGTCTGCGCCGGTAACTCGCTGTGAAAATCGCGCAGCGCGCCGGTGATCGCGACGAACACTCGGTGGGCAGCCTCGAGATCGGCAGCGGGCAGCTCGGCCATCGCAGCTCGGGTGCGGGTGCTGAGTGGCTCGAAGAATCCGGCCGCCACGGACATGCCGTGGTCGGTGTAGCCGAGGTGCACTCGTCGGCGGTCCGTGGCGTCGGGTACTCGCTCGAGATGGCCGGATTCGATCATCCGCTCGACGAGGTAGGTGACCGCGGGCGCGGAAATACCCATCAGTGTGCTCAGCCGCCCCGCGGTCACCGGTGCGCCTTCGGCCTGTGCGGTTGCCACATGCATCAGGGCACGGAAGTCGTTGGGGCGCAGATCGTTCGACCGCGCGAAGACATGACCGATCTGTTCGGAGACCGCGGTCAGCGCGCGCAGATCGCGGGCGATCTCGGTTTCCAGCTCCGACCGGTCGCGAGCCGGATCGGTGTCCTCGATGGTCTGGTCACCCAACGCATGTCTCCTCTCGATCCGGTTGCGAGCTTAGTCGCTTCCGGGGGCTGACATTGTCAGATAGTTAAGTTTCTGAAATAGTTGTCCGCGTGATGCGACTCAGCGAAGGGCAGGGATGGGATCGGTTCTCCCGGATGGTGACCGGGCGACGATCGTGGGCGCTGCTACTCGCGGTGTTCGTGGCCGCGATGGCTGTCATCGCGTCGGCGGGCAGCAACCAGAGCGCCGGGCAGGCTCCGGTGTCGTTGCCGTCCTCGGCGGAATCCGCTCGGGCCGCCGCTGCCGCCGACGACTTCCCTGGCGCGGACGAAGCCGCCGCGATCTTGGTGGCGACCCGCACCGATGACGGCGTGCTCACCCCGCCCGACCTGGCCGCACTCGAGGCCGCGCTCACTCGGGCCGAGGTCTCCGCGTCGGGCGGTCCGCGCGTCGTCCCGGCGCCCGACGGCCGCGCCGCCATCGCTCAGATCCCGGTGCCTGCGGACCTCAACGGGTTCGCGCTGACCGATCGCGTCGACGAACTGCGCACTACCCTCACCACGGACCTGCCCGAACCGCTGCGCGTGCAAGTGACCGGCGGTCCCGCCTTCGGCGCCGACATCGCCGACTCCTTCTCCGGTGCCAACACCCTGTTGCTGATCGTCACAGCGCTCGTGGTGATGGTGTTGCTGATCCTCACCTACCGCTCACCGGTGCTCTGGCTCGTCCCGTTGACGGTCGTCGGCCTGGCCGACCGCGTCGCCACCAGCGTCGGCACCGCACTGGCCCAGCTCACCGGTCTCACCTTCGACGGCTCGACCTCCGGTATCACCAGCGTCCTGGTCTTCGGCGCGGGCACGAACTACGCACTGTTGCTCGTCTCCCGGTACCGCGACGAACTGCATCGCCACGACGACCATCGCGACGCTCTGCGCGCCGCCGTGCGCCATGCCGCGCCCGCCATCCTGGCCAGCAATGTCACCGTTGTGCTCGCACTGCTGACTCTGCTGCTGGCCGCGCTGCCGAACACGCGCAGCCTCGGTGCGTTCGCGGCGGCCGGACTCGTCGTCGCGTTGATCTTCGTCCTCTTCGCCCTGCCCCCGGCCTTGGCGCTGTGCGGGCGAAAGATCTTCTGGCCGTTCGTGCCGCACGCCGACGGTCGTGACCCGGCCGAGCACGGCATCTGGGCGAACGTCGCCATGCGTGTGGTGCGCCGCCCGGCCCTCGTCGCCGGTGTCGCGTCGGCGGTCCTTGTGGTCTTCGCCGCAGGTCTCGCGACCACCGACATCGGCCTGTCACGCACCGAGCAGTTCCGGGTCGAAGCCGAATCCGTCGACGGACTACAGACCTTGGCCGAACACTTCCCCTCCGGCTCCGCCGACCCCGCCGTCGTGATCGCCCGCACGGCGGCCGCACCGTCGGTGCAGGCCGAGCTCGATACGGTGCCAGGGATTTCACGGGCGACCCGAACCGGAAACTCCGACACCGGTACGACGCGGTGGTCGGTGGTCCTCGACGCGCCGCCCGGCTCGGCCGACGCGTTCACCACCGTCGAGGCGATGCGGTCGGCACTCGGCGCGATCCCCAACGGTGAAGCGCTCGTCGGCGGCTCCGATGCCGAGGCCCTCGATATCCGCGACGCCGCGCGCCGGGACCAGGGACTGGTGATCCCGCTGATCCTGGTCGTCGTTCTGCTGGTGTTGCTTGCCCTTTTGCGCGCGGTCCCGGCGGCGGTGCTGCTCGTCGGCGTCACGGTCTTGAGCGCGCTCGCCGCCCTCGGTGCGGGCAGCTGGATCAGCGGCACCGTGTTCGGCTTCCCGGCTTTGGACACCAACGTGCCACTGTTCGGTTTCCTGTTCCTGGTCGCACTCGGCGTGGACTACACGATCTTCCTGGTGACCAGAGCGCGTGAGGAGGCCGCGACCCACGGCACCACCCAGGGCATGGTCCGCGCCGTCGCATCCACCGGCGCGGTGATCACCAGCGCGGGCGCGGTACTGGCCGCGGTGTTCTGCGTCCTGGGCGTACTGCCGTTGATCACCCTCACCCAGCTCGGCATCGTCGTCGGCATCGGCATCCTGCTCGACACTTTCGTGGTCAGAACCCTGGTGGTCCCGGCCCTGTTCGAACTCCTGGGCGACAAGGTCTGGTGGCCCTCGGTCCCCAAGAAATAGGTGCGATCGCGGCTTCGCGGCGGCCCTTCCGCGAGGTGTCAGGCGGAAATCAGCAGGGCGATACCCGCGACGAGCAGCGCGACCGTTTTCACCACTTCCAGCGCGATATAGCCGTAATGGCCGAGTGAGCGCGGTGCATCGAGCCCGGCCAACACCGCGTCGCTGCGACGGCTCAGTCGCGGACGGACGGCGATCACCTGGACGGCGAGGGCGATCACCGCGACAGCGACAGCGCAACCTGCCGCGACGTCGGGAAGGCCGAGCGCCAACGTAACCACAAGAACTGCCGCCCAACAGGTTTCGACGATATTGAGCGCACGGAAAACGATCCTGCCGATACCGAGCCCGATCGCGAGGGTCACGTTCGGTGCGCGAAACTTGAGCGGCGCCTCGAGAAACGAGATGGCCAGCACCATGCCGAGCCAGACGAACACGACGGCGACAGCAACTGCCGATGCGGTACCCATGTCTTCGATTCTGGCGCACCCCCACCGCAGATGGCCGCGCGTCGCCGTTGAACCGTCGCGGGTGGATCATCACCCAGCGACCACCCGTTGTGTTGTCTACCGGCGCAGAGCCGTTGAAAGGAAGAGGTCATGACGTCGTGGCAAGGCGACTTGCCATTCGTCCGCACCACCGCCCCGCCCTACTATGCAGCGATTTTGACCACGGCCCTGTCGGCCGATACCGCGGACTTGGCTGGATACGTCGAAGCAGCAGCGGAAATGGCGGACCTCGCAGCACAGGTCGACGGCTACCTGGGCATGGAGTTCGCCCGAGACGCGGGCTGCGGCATCACCGTGTCGTATTGGCGTGACCTGGATGCCCTACGGAGCTGGCGTGAGAACGTCGCACATGTCGCAGCGCAGCGCCAGGGACGCGAGCGGTTCTATCTCGGCTACCGGGCGCGGATATGCCATGTCGAACGCGAGTATGAATGGTCGCGGTCAACGGAACCCGGGTCGCGCTGATCGGCTTCACGCCGTTTCGTGCACCCGGTGACGCGCTGCTCACGACCTCCCGGCGCCGGGTCCATCGGCAACATAGAGTTGTCCCGCGCAAGTTCAAGCAGGAGGCGCTCCGCTGTGGGCGCAGGGTCGGATCGGCATTGCAGGCCGCGTTGCTCGTCGCAATACGCACGACAGGAGCGAAGGACTATGACCTCGGACTCGACAACTGGTGCGAACGGTTCACGTGATCAGACGCTGGTGATTCTCGGTGCGAGCGGCGATCTGACCGCGCGGCTGCTGCTGCCGGGCCTCGGCGCGCTGTTGACCACCGGCAGTGTGGACAAGCTTCAGCTCGTCGGCAGTGCGGTGGAAAGCTGGGACGACGACCGCTGGCGGGCGCAGGTCACCGAGTCCTTCGCGACGGTGGACGCGCGCGGACCGCAGGTGGAAGCCGTCGTCGCGACCACCCGCTATGTCAGGGCCGATGCCACCAACGAGAACGATCTGCGCGCGTTGCTCGACTCGTGCTCGGGTCAGCTGATCATCTATTTCGCGCTGCCGCCGGCCGTCACCGAGAAGGTCTGCCGCGTGCTCACCGGATTGGACCTGCCCGAAGGCACCCGGTTGGCGATCGAGAAGCCGTTCGGCAGTGACGCCGAGAGCGCCGCCGCGCTCAACGAACTGGTGACACAGCTGGTTCCGGAAGACCATGTGCACCGGATCGACCACTTCGTCGCCATGTCGACCGTCCTCAATATCCTGGGCGTGCGGTTCGCCAACCGCATGATCGAACCCCTGCTCAACAACCAGCACGTGCACAGCGTGGACGTGGTCTTCGACGAGAGCCTGACGCTGGAAGGCCGGGCCGCCTTCTACGACGGCACCGGCGCGCTGGCGGACATGATCCAGAGCCACCTGCTCGAGGTGCTGTCGCTGTTCGCGATGGAGCCCGTGCCGTCCCTGCACGGAGACGCCGTACGCGACGGGAAGGCCCAGATCTTGCGGGCCACCCGGATCTGGGACGACGACCCGATCGAATACAGTCGCCGCGCCCGCTACACCGCGGGTGAGATCGACGGCCGCCAGGTGCCCTCCTTCGTGGACGAGGACGGCATCGACGGTTCCCGCAATACCGAGACCTTCGCCGAACTGGTGCTCGCGGTCGATACCTGGCGCTGGGCGGGGGTGCCGTTCCGGGTGCGCTCGGGCAAAGCGCTCGGCTCACCGCGCACCGAGGTGACGGTCACCTTCAAGCCGCCGCAGCAAGTACCGGTCGGCATGACCGGCAGCCCGCAACCCAACCGGCTCCACATCGGAATACCCCTCGGCGCCAACACCTTCGGGCTCGACGTGAACATCAGCGGGCCGGGCGACTCGTTCGAGATCGATCCGGTGAGCTTGGCCGGAGAGTTCGGCGCGGGCATGCTGCCGCCCTACGGCCAAGTACTCCGGGGCGTGATCGAGGGCATCCCACCGCTGTCGGTCCGTGGCGACATGGCCGTCCAGTGCTGGCGCATCATCGAGCCGGTCCGCCAGGCTTGGCGCGAAAACCGGGTGCCGATAGGGGAATACGCGGCAGGCAGCACCGGCCCCGAGGGCTGGGCTCCGACCGGGCTCCCCGGCCAGGGGGAATGAGATGACGAGTTCGGAGAATTCGCAACTCGACGTTCCCAGCGCGGGATTGCGCATGGTCGCTCGGTGGGGACTGTGGATCAACCTCGCCACCTTCATGATCGGCTACGCCACGGGCGTCATTTCCGGTGCGTTGCTCTACATCCGAGGCGATCTCGACCTCCACGACGCCCAACAGGGCCTGGTGACAAGTATTCTGCTGCTCGGCGCGCTGGTCGCGGCCATGTTCACCGGCGGGCTCGCGGACCGATTCGGCCGCAAAATGGTGCTCGGCGGCGCCGGGCTGCTGTTCGCGGTCGGCTTCATCGTGTCGGCGCTGGCGACGGGATTCCCCCTGCTCGTCCTCGGCCGCCTGGTCATGGGCTTCGGTGTCGGCATCGCCTCGGCACTGGTTCCCACCTATCTGGGTGAGATCTCGCCGCCGCAGATCCGCGGTCGAATGCTCACGCTCAATCAGCTGCTGCAGACGGTCGGCATGCTGGTCGCCTACCTCGTGAACCTCGCCTTCAGCGGTAGCGGCGACTGGCGTGCGATGTTCTGGGTCGGCGCGATTCCGGCCGTCTTGCTGGTGCTGATCGTGAAACGGCTGCCGGAAACGCCCACCTGGCTGATCGCGCAGAAGCGTATCGACGAAGCACGAACCACCATCGGCTCGGTCGTCGGTGCAGCGGGCGCCGAGAAGGTGATCGAGCACTACCGCCACCAGGAAGCCGAACGCCAGCGGCTTCGGAAACAGGACAACAGTCCCGAGCAGAAGGGCTGGCGCGTGCTGCTGGCGCCCCGGGTCCGCCCCGCGCTGATCGTCGCGCTCGGACTCGCCGTCCTGCAGCAGTTCGTCGGCATCAACACCGTGCTCTACTACGCGCCGACGATCATGGAGGAGACCGGTCTCAGCGCCTCGAACTCGATCGTGTATTCGGTCATCATCGGCATCGTCAATCTCGCCATGACATTCGTCTCGCTGCGCTTGATCGACCGGCTCGGACGCCGACCGCTGCTGCTGATTTCCCTGGTCGGAATGGGGATCTCGGTGGCACTGCTCGGTGTCTCGTTCATCGTCGATCTCGGTTCGGTGATCCTGCTGGTGTGCATGCTGGTGTTCGTGTCGTCCTTCGCCATCGGGATGGGCCCGGTGTTCTGGGTGATCCTCGCGGAGGTCTTCCCACCCGACGTGCAGGCACAGGGCTCGGGTGCGGGCTCAGCGGTGAGCTGGTTGTCGAACTTCATCATGTCGACGGCCTTCCTGCCCCTCACCGGGGCGATCGGATCAGGACCCGTCTTCCTGATCTTCGCCGTGATCTGCCTGGTGGCCTTGATATTCGTCTACCGCCGGGTCCCCGAGACCAAGGACCGCGACTTCGCGCAGATCGACAAGGACCTGCAGGCCCGCGCCGGCAGGCACACCCCGGACGCCTCAGCGGCCTGATCACCGGAGGACGGGCGCCGCGCGTCGTGCGGTGCGGGAGAGGTTCGTGCCATCGGTCTATCTCTGGTGGAGTCGACGGTGTACGTCGGTGTTGCCACCGCTGCGCACGCCGTCGCGGCGCCGCAGACCACGACGGTTGCCGCAGTCGATGCCGACGGGGTGGCGGAGCCATTCGTCGAGGGGCGTCCTACGAGGGCTGCGGAGTCGGTGCCGGGCTAGGCGCCGGAGTGGGGATCCATCTCACGACATTGCGGCGCGTCCCCGGAGTTCGCGGTACGTACCGAGGATGCCGCGGATGGAGGATGTCACCGGGAGGTGGCCGTCGAGTGGCGTCCAGGCGTACCGCGCATGGGCGGTGAGCTGAATCGGTTCGAACGCCGCGACATCCACGGCGAAATGCAGTCGGCGGACGCGGTGTGCGTCGGGGGACAGGTAGTCGAAATCGCCGACGTGATGGCGGATCCCGGTGACGACAAGCCCTGTTTCCTCGCGCACCCCACGCGTCACCGCCGCGGCGAGGGTTTCGCCCGGCTTCACCGTGGCCCCGGGAAGCTTCAGCGGGACCTTGACCGGACCACTGTCGTGACGCTCCAGGAGTAGGACTGTTCCGTCGCGTTCGATGATCACACCGACTCTAGGAGCGGTGCCGTCGACCTCGGCTTGGCGGGCCAGTTCTTCCAACTCCGATGCGGAGACCATGGGGCTTACCGACTTCCGATTCCGGATCCGACCTCGCCGGATCCGACGACTGTATCGATTGAACAGGTTACCCCTCGACACCAGGTCGACGCGCTCGAAATGGGGCGGCCGTGGCAGCCGCGTCTCGCGTCGTGGGTCACCTTGCTGTCGGCGAGGGTCGGGAGGGTCACGGAGCGGTGCGGAAAGCGCGCACGATCAGGTTGGCGGCCTCGGTGCAGATGGTCTCGGCCTCGGTGCGGGGGAGCGGGATCGTGCCGTACATCGACGCGTGCAGACCCTGCTGGACGAGAAGCGAGACGAACTGACGGGCCGCGGTCGAGGGATCCTCGACGTCGAGTTCGCTGCGGGAACGCAGCAGGTCGGCGATCTGGGCCACCAGCTGTTTCGGTTCGCCGTCGGCGCAGGCGGGGCGCAGTGACGGGATCCGGGCCACCTCGCTGATGATGAGACGGCGCAGTGCGGACGCCCGCTCGTCGAGCAGCACCCGCAGGACGCGGTGGCCGATCTCGACGAGCGCGGCGGTGACGTCGGTGCGATCCGGCCCGGCGATCGCGGTCCCGAAGGTCGCTGCCACCTGGGCCCGTTCGTGCTCGACCGCGGCCAGGAACAGGGTCTGTTTGTCGCCGAAATGGTTGTAGGCGGTCTGTTTTGCCACGCCGGCCCGTTCGGCGATCACGTCGAGGGTTGCCCGCTCGTAGCCGTCGCGCAGGAATGTGTCGATCGCGGCGTCGAGGATGGCTCGACGCTTACCCGGATCGCCCCCTGGGGGGCGGCCGCCGGGTCCGGTCGATCGCGTTGCCGATGTCGACATGTCCGTCGGCGCCTTTCACGGATGAGTGGCCTGGGTCACCAAGATTACGGGTGGACGAGCCAGTCTATCTACTATTTACTGGACTGGACTGACTAGTCTAAGTAACTCGAGCCGCGGAGGATTCATGACGGCGACATCAACCGATCTACTGGCGCTCGACGCGGCGGCGCAGGACATGTTGTTCCGCGCTGCCCGCACCGCCAACACATTCACCGACGAACCGGTGACCGACGAGCAATTCCGGGCTGTCTACGAACTCGTGAAGTTCGGGCCGACCTCGATGAACCAGCAACCGCTGCGCGGTGTCCTCGTGCGGTCGGACGAAGCGAAGTCGAAGCTGGTCGAGGCGATGACCGACCGCAACAAGGACAAGACCGCGCGGGCGCCGCTGACGGTCGTTCTCGCGGCCGACCTCGACTTCCACGACGAGCTGCCCAAACTGGTTCCGTTCATGGAGAACCCGCAGAACGTCTTCGCCGATCCGGCGGTCCGTGAGCCCTCGGCCACGTTCAACGCCGCGCTGCAGGTGGCCTACCTCATCGTCGGCATTCGCGCCGCGGGTCTGGCCGCGGGCCCGATGGTCGGCTTCGCCGGCGACGCCGTGCGACGCGAGTTCTTCCCCGACGGCAGGCATGTCCCGCTGTGCGTCATCAATATCGGCAAGCCGGGCCCGGACGCCTGGATGGGACGGCTGCCACGGCTGGAGTACGACGAGGTCTTCGCCACCGCCTGAATATCGCGCCGCGGCGCAACTCTGATCAGTGGATAGGCACAATGACTGCTACATCGAATATTTCGACCATTCCTGTACCCCACGCGGTCAACGACGCCGGGTCGGTGGCTCAGATTCTCCTGCACGCCGCCCGGCACCATCCCACGAGCGGCACGACCTACCTGCAGCGCACCGGCGACGGACCGACCGTGCGGGTGCACCGTTCATATCCCCAACTGCTCGACGAGGCCTTGTCGCTCACCGGCGCGTTGCGCGACCGCGGGTTGCGCCCGCAGTCGAAAGTCGCTCTCCTGCTCGATGATCACGAAGACTTCGTCACCGTGCTGTGGGCGTGTTTCCTCGGCGGGTTCGTGCCGTGCCCGATGGTCGCCCAGCCCACCGATCCGACCCGCTGGGCGAGCGCGTTGCGTCATGTCGACGAATTGCTGGAACGCCCACTCGTGGTGACGTCACAGTCGATCGACGACACCATGCCCGCGGTTCCCGGGTTGGCGACGGTGACGGTGGAATCGTTGCGCACCGGCGAACACGAGCCCACCCCGTACCTCGCCTCCGCCCACGACCTCGCGCTGCTGGTCCTCACCTCCGGATCCACCGGAAACGCCAAAGCTGTGACACTCACCCACGGCAATCTGCTCAGCTCCATGGCAGCCAAAGCCGCCGTACAGCAGCTGAATCCCGACGACATCACCTTCAACTGGATCTCGTTCGATCACGTCGCGGCCCTGCTCGAAACGCATCTGCTGCCGCTGTATTGCGGTGCGCGACAGATCCATGCGCCGAGTGAGGTCGTGGCCGACGATCCGATGGAATTCCTGCGGATCGTCTCCCGCCACCGGGTGACCATGACTTTCACACCCAATTTCCTGCTCGGACAACTGAATACGCTGTTCGAACCCGACGTCGACGGCGCCCGTCTCGACCTGAGCTGCTTGCGGCATATCGTGAGCGGCGGCGAAGCCAATGTGGTCGCGACCGGAACACGGTTCCTCGACACCTTTGCCGCCTATGGTCTACGCGAGACCGCGCTGTGGCCGGCGTTCGGGATGACCGAGACCTGCGCGGGAAGTATCTACAATCGCGACTTCCCCAGGGCCGACACCGGGCAGGAGTTCGCCGCCGTCGGACATCCGGTGCCCGGATTACAGCTGCGGGTGGCCGACCAGGACGGGCGACCGCTGCCTGCGGGCGCGGCGGGGGAGGTGCAGCTGCGCGGCCCCATGGTCACCCGCGGCTACTTCAACAACGACGAGGCCACCCGCGCGGCATTCACCGCCGACGGCTGGTTCCGCACGGGCGACCTCGGGCGGTTGGCCGACGGCCGGCTCACGCTGGTCGGTCGCAGCAAGGACAGCATCATCGTCAACGGCGTGAACTACTTCAGCCACGAGATCGAAACGGCCGTCGAAGAACTCGACGGCATCGCCCGTGGCTATGTGGCCGCGTTCCCGACGCGTCGCCCCGGCAGTGACACCGAACAGCTCGTGATCGCCCTGCACGCCGAGACCGCCGACGAAGCCGACCTGCATCGCCTACTGACGGCCGTCCGTTCCACGGTGGTGTTGCTGTGCGGGTTCCGCCCCGGATTCATTCTGCCCCTGAGCAAAGCGGACTTCCCGAAGACGAGCCTGGGCAAGACCTTGCGGCCGCGCATGCGCCAACAGCTCGAATCAGGCGGCTACGACCGCGTCATCGCCGACACCGCGGCACTCACGACCCGCCAGCTCGGCGGATACTCGGCACCGCAGGGGGGTACCGAGTCGATCCTGACCGATGTCTACGCGGAGCTCTTCGATGTTCCGGCAACCGAAATCAGCGCCACGGCCAGCTTTTTCGACCTCGGTGGCACCTCACTGGACATTCTTCGGCTGCAGCAGCAGATCGCCCGCCGCTTCGGCGTATCGGACCTGCCGATCATCGCCATCCTGACCGCACCGTCGGTGCGGGAGCTGGCAGCTGTCGTGGACGAGGGCGGTGGCGGGCCGCGCCGTTACGATCCGATCGTGGGGTTGCAGACCAGTGGTACGAAAACGCCGCTGTTCTGTGTGCACCCCGGTGTCGGTGAGGTGCTGGTGTTCGTCAATCTGGCCAAGTACTTCGTCGGAGACCGTCCGTTCTACGCGCTGCGTGCCCGCGGTTTCAACAAGGGGGAGGAGCCGTTCCACACGTTCGACGAGATGGTCGACGTCTATACGAGCGCCATCCGACGGCGGCAACCACACGGTCCGTATGCCCTGGCCGGTTATTCCTTCGGCGCCGCGGTAGCGTTCGAGATCGCCAAGCGGCTCGAAGCCGACGGGGAACGGGTCGATTTCCTCGGCAGCTTCAACCTGCCACCGCACATCAAATACCGCATGGACGAGCTCGATTTCACCGAGACCGCGACGAATCTCGCGATGTTCCTCGACCTGGTCACCAAGCGGCAGGCCGTCGAACTGCCCGCCGAACTGCGAGCGCTGTCCAAGGGGAACCAGCTCGCGCGCCTGATCGAACTCGCCCCGCCCGACCGCGTCGCCGAACTCGACCTGGATCTGACGAAGTTCACGGCGTGGGCCGAACTCGCCGACGGGCTCACCGGTCTCGGCCGCACGTACACGCCGAGCGGCGCCGTTCGCTCGATGAGTGTGTTCTGCGCGGTCCCGTTGCGCGGCACCAAACAGGACTGGATCGACAACGAACTGCGCAGGTGGGACGAATTCACCACCGAGGCGAACCGCTACATCGATGTGCCCGGTGAGCACTACACATTGATGGGACCACGGCACGTCACCGCGTTCCAGTCCATTCTGCGCAAAGAACTCGACCGCGCGCTGGCACAGGCCGACGCCGACCGATAGGGAGAAATACGTTGCAGGGCAAGAAGATTCTGATCACCGGCGGCACGGGGCAGGTCGCCAGACCGGTCGCCGAGGCGCTCGCCGCCCACAACGAGGTCTGGTGCCTCGGCCGCTTCGGAACACCGGGTGTCGAGGACGAACTGCGCGCCGCCGGCGTGATCACCGAGCACTGGGACATGAACGACACGACGGCCGCGGGTTACGCGCAGCTGCCGACCGATTTCACCCATGTGCTGCACTCGGCGGTTCACCGTGGTGACGGCACCGATTTCGAAGACGCGCTCACCGTCAACTCCACCGCGTGCGCGCGGCTGATGACCCACTGCCGCACCGCCGAGGCGTTTCTGTTCGTGTCGACCGGCGCGCTGTACAAGCGGCAGACCCTCGACCACGCCTATCGTGAATCCGACCCGATCGACGGTGTCGCCGACTGGCTGCCCACCTACCCGGTCGGCAAGATCGCGGCCGAAGGCACCGTGCGAGCGTTGGCGAACACACTCGAACTGCCGACCACGATCGCCCGCCTCAATATCGCCTACGGCCCAGGCGGATACGGCGGGGTGCCCATGCTGTACTTCAAGCGGATGCTGGCCGGCGAGCCGATCCCGGTTCCGCTCGAGGGCCAGAATTGGTGTTCGCTGCTCTACACCGACGACCTCGTCGCCCAGGTCCCCGCGCTGTGGGACGCGGCGTCGGCACCCGCCCGGGTGGTCAACTGGGGTGGTGACGAGTCGGTCGGGATCACCGATTGCGTCCGTTACCTCGAAGAACTCAGTGGCATCGAGGCGAAACTCGTCCCGTCCGAGATCACCCGCGAGACCTACCAGTTCGACCCCGAAATGCGCCGCTCCCTCACCGGCCCGTGCACCGTCGACTGGCGCGAGGGAATCCGGCGTACCCTCGCCGCGCACTACCCCGCACACGTCCGTGAGGTGACGCCGCGATGAACCACACTCAGGTGACGACGCCGAACATCGCGGTGATCCGCACCGCGTACGAGGGTTTCGCGACCCGTGATGTCGCCAAGATCCTCTCCGCCATGCACGACGACGTCGAGTGGGTGCACCCGGACGGCATGCACAAATACGGCCTGGGCGGAACCAAGATCGGCCACGAGGGGATCAAGGAGTTCCTCGCTCGCGTCCCGTCGGTCCTCGGCGGCATGGTGCTCCACCCGGTCGAATTCATCGAACAGAACGACCGCGTCATCGTCCTGGGCACCCGCCAGGTCATCGCCCGCAGCGGAACCTCGACCACCTTGCCCTTCCTGCACTCCTGGACCATGCGCGACGGCAAAGCCACCCGAATGGAAGACATCTTCGACACCGTCGCCTTCCACGCCGCCATCGAAAGCTGACACCCGACCACGCCGCGGGCCGACCCCAAGGTCGTTGCTCGCGGCGGTGGTTCGTCGTCGGAAGTGCTTCTTGCCGTGGCATTGTGCCGATGATGCCGAGACGGGAGGATTGATCCCATGCGGATCATGCTCCTGCTCGCCGGCCTCGCGGTTTTCGGCGCTCTTCTGCTCATCGACAATTGGAACCCCATCCGCGCCGCGGCCTATGCTGCGGGCTGGTTGGTCGTCGCCGCCATCTTCGTCAAGTTCGCACGGAGGTAGCACTTGCCTTCCCCGACCGGCGCAGGGTTCTCGGTCTGAGGCGCTGACGCAGTGTCGGTGGTCAGGTGAGGGTGAGGAGGGTTCGGCGGTCGATTTTGCCGGTGGGGGTGCGGGGGAGGTCGTCGACGAAGGTGACGTCGCGTGGGGCTTTGAAGCGGGCGAGGTGGGTTTTTACGTAGGTGCGGACGGTGTCGGCGTCGAGGTTGCCGGTGGGGACGATGAAGGCGGCGAGGCGTTGGCCGAATTCTTCGTCGGGGACGCCGATGACGGCTGCTTCGGTGATGGCGGGGTGGGTGTAGAGGAGGTCTTCGATTTCTCCGGGGAAGACGTTCTCGCCGCCGGAGACGATCATGTCGTCGTCGCGGCCGTCGATGAAAAGCCTTCCGCTGGAATCGAAGTGGCCGAGGTCGCCGGTGCTCATCAGGCCGTCGCGGGTCTGTTTGGAGCCGCCGCCGGAGTATCCGGCGAAGGCGATCGAGTTGCCGACGTAGACGGTCCCGACCACGTCGGGGTCGGTGATGCGGGTGCCGTCGGAGTCGTAGAGCGCGACGGTGATGCCCACCGGGGCCTTGCCGACGGTGCCGGGTGCGGCTGTCCAGTCCTGTGGGGTCGCGATGGTGGCGGTGCCGGTTTCGGTGCAGCCGTAGAAGTTGTAGAGCACGGGTCCGAACGTCTGGATCGCCCTGGTGCCGAGCGCCGAGGGTAGCGCCGCGCCCGCGGTGAACACGATGCGCAGCGAGGTGGTGTCGGTGTGTGCCAGCACTTCTGGGCTCAGATCGAGGATGCGCCGCAGCATGGTCGGTACCAGGACGACCATCTCGACACGGTGTTCGGCGATCTGGGCGAGCGCGCGGGCGGCGTCGAATTTTCCGTGCACCACGATCGTGGAACCGAGATTGAGCGCCAGGATGAACTGTGACAGCGCCGTTCCGTGGAACAACGGTGCGCACAACAGCACGGTCTGCTCGCGTCGCAGCGGTACCCGGTCGACGAATTGTGCTGCCGCCAAGGGTGATTCGACCCGGCGTGGCGCACCTTTCGGTGTTCCGGTCGTGCCGCCGGTGAGCAGGACGAACCCGCCCTGCCGGGCCGGCGTTGGTGGCCGCTGGGAACCGCTGCCATCGAGGGTGAGCACGGTGATCGTGTCGGGCAGGGGAGTGGCCGCGACGGGCAGGCTCGGGTCGAGAACTAGTGCGTCGACTTGCTCGCGGGCCAGTACATCGGTGAGCTGGGTGGCGCCGAAACCTGTGTTGAGCAGAACCAGCCGCGCGCCGAGTTTGCCTGCGGCGACCATTGTTTCGACCAGTGGTGCGCCGTCCGGGTAGAGGACGCCGATGGTGTGGTCGGTACCGAACCCGTCCCGGTACCAGCGGGCGGCGATGGCGTCGGTGCGTTCGTCGAGTTCACGGTAGGTGATCCGCCGGTCGCCGTCGCTGAGCGCGATCCGGTCCGGCGTCCGTTGCGCGGAGCTGCGTACGCCACCGGCGATCGGGCCGTAGGTGCGCATCGTGCGTGCGATGCGCGCGACCTGGAGTGGTCGCCGAAGGTCGATGACCCCGGATCGTTGGAGCGCACCGATCTGACGTGCGGTGGTGGCAACGGAATGCATGCGGCACTGCATGGCTGCTCCTTCGGTAGGTGCAGCCGATTACAACATGAGCTCTTGTTTTGAACAAGGGCTCTTGTTTTTAGTTGCTCGGGTCAGGTGTCCGCGCGGCCGCGCCCAGGCCGAGGTGGACGATCTGGGTGAATGCCGTGAGGTCGCGGATGAGGGTGTCGATGTCACCCGAAGTGCCGCGGGTGGTGTGGTGCAGCCAGTCCGAGACCGTGTCGAACAGCCCACCGATGGTGGCGACAGCCAGGGCGTGCAGGTCGACCCGCGAACCGGTGGCGGGCACGAATCCGTAATCACGCCACAGTGTTTCGAGGAATTCGGCCGCCCACCGTCGGTTGGTGCGGCGCTGCTGTTCGACCGTGGCCGAGATGGCGCTCGCCTCGCCGAAGGTGACGATGGCGACGCGGGGGTCGTCGACCAGCGCGTGCGCGAAGGCGCTGAGGGTCTCGACGACGACGGCATCGCGATCGCCCTGCGCACGAGCGAGCGCGGCGGCGACGTCGGCTTGCAATCGCTCGCTGACCTGCTGCAACAGGGCGAGATAGCAGGCCTCCTTGCTGTCGAACAACTCGTAGAACGCCTTGTTGCCGACCAGTGCGGTCTGGCAGATCTGCTCGATGGAGGTGTTCGGGTATCCGTTGGCGGCGATCAGCTCGAACGCGGCGTGCAGGATCTGCTCGCGCCGACGGGCTCGGCGCTGCTCGGCGTCGAGCCCCTGGATTCGCCGTGGGCGCTTTTCGATCGATGTCACGCAGATCAGCGTAGCTAATACGAAATAGCAACAAGAGCTCTTGTTAACAACAAGGTGGCGTGCTGTAATCGGCGTCACCTACCGAAGTGAGGATTCGATGAAGAACCCGAGAGTTGCGCGGAGATGGGCGGTCGCCCCGCTGGCAGCGATGTGTCTGGCGATATCGGGCACCACGGTCGCCGCGGCAGATCCGTATCCGAGCTTTCCGCCGGATCAGAATCAGCTGCCGCAATTGCCCACCGAGCCTCAGCTCTACGATCTGTTGCCGATTCCGGTTCCCGCTGAGGACCCGTGGTACGACGACCCGGCCGACCTGGGTTCCTACGCCCCCGGGCAGATCATCCGTTCCCGCACGGTGCAGACCCGGCTGCTCGGGCTACCCTTCCCTGTTCACACCGAACAGCTGCTGTACCGCAGCAACGATGTGTACGACAATCCGATCGCCACGGCGACCTCGGTGATCATTCCCGGCATCCCCTGGTCGGGCAGCCCGCGGCCGGTGGTGTCGTTCCAGGAGGCGATCGACTCGACCGACTCGTCGTGCAATCCGTCCTACACCCTGCGGACCGGAACGATGAAAGAGGCCGCGCTCGCGGTCTATTGGCTGGCCCAGGGTTTCGCGATCAATGTCGCGGACTTCGACGGCAAGTTCAACACCTTCAACACCTACGACGAAGGCAAGATGGTGCTCGACAGCCTGCGCGCCATGAAGAATTCGGCGCTGGGGCTGGCCGATTCCGGCATCGCACTCTACGGCTACTCCGGCGGCGGCTCGGGGTCGATCCGCGCCGCCGAACTGCGTCAGACCTATGCGCCCGACGTGCGATTGCTCGGCACCGCGGTCGGCGGCTTCCCTGCTGATCTGCAGGCCCAGGCCCGCTTCGCCGTGGCCGCGCAGTCGGGGCTCACCGGAATCAGCAACTTCACCATGTGGCTCGGATTCGCCGCGCTGTCACGAGAATTCCCCGACGAGTTCGACGCCGAGGAACTGTTGACCCCGGAAGGCCAGGCGATTGTCGCGGACATGGGCAAACGCTGTGTCTACACGATCGCGGCGGCCGGCGCGTACCGGCCGATCAGTGCCTACTTCAAGCCGGGCAAATCGCTCGACACCACCCCCGAGGTCATGCGGATTCTCGCGGAACAGAGTCTCGGCCACCACATCCCGGACAGCCCGATCTTCTGGTGGCACGGCATCTGGGACGAACTGATCCCCGCCGACGTCGTTCTACCGACGGTCCAGGACTACTGGAACCGCGGCGCCGACCTGCGGTTCTACACCATGCCCCTCCCCGAACACCTCGTCAACGCCACGGCCGGCTGGCCACCGGCGGTGGCCTGGACCAGCGCCGTACTACGCGGACTGCCACCCGGCGACCGCTTCAAGGCCGACATCCCGCTGCCCAGATGAGAGGCTTGTACGAGTAACTGCTCGATGTGCCGATCACGCCGCGGGACGGACGTCGTGGGCGAAGGTGAGTTCGGCGTGGATGGTTTTGTGCCCGTTGTGCCGGCTACAAGACCAGGTGTTGGCGAGGTTGTCGACTACGAGCAGCCCGAGACCGCCGGTGTGGTCGGGGGCGCGTGGGTGTGGTTCACCGGGGCCGGTGTCGTCTACTTCGATGCGTACCCGGTCGCGGACGTGGTTCAGCGATATGCGGGCACTTCGTGGTGGGAGCCCGTGGCGGCGGGCGTTGCTCGCGAGCTCGTCGAACACCTGGATCGTGTCCGCGACCGCGGTTTCGGGCAACGGGGCGAGGAAATCGCGCACCATGACCCGCGTGCTCGCGGGCGTGAGGGAGTCCAAGTCGACCTCCATGCCCTCGTTGTGGACCGTGTTGCGGCTCCGGGCTTCCAGTATCGGTCTCGTCATGACCCTTCCCTCCTGCCTCGTGGCTTGCTACAGCACGGCTACCCGACTGAGCCGTTGCGAAACGGTGGCCGGCCGAAACGAATTCCGCCACAGGAATTTTGAATCGAGATAGATCCGGACGTTCGATGACCAGCGAATGTCGGGGTTCTCACTTCTATGTGCGACCGGTCGAGCCGAACTCCTAGCGTCGAAGGCATGACAGAAAAGACGATTCCCAGACTGATGGCACGGTCGATCGAGTCGGTGGGTGAGTTCTATACCGCAATCGGATTCGAGATCACGTTCGAACAGACGGCGCCCTACCAGTTTCTGAGTGTGAAACGTGGGGGGATCGAGCTGAACTTCTACGGAGACAAGGATTTCGATCCGACTTCCTCGACGCACGGTTGCCTGGTCGACACCGACGACGTCGATTACCTGTACGAGATTTTCACAGAGGGGCTGCGCGCGGTGTACGGGTCGGTGCCCGTACACGGTGTGCCGCGGGTCGGTGCGTTGACGGACAGGAGCTACGGGGTGCGTGAGTTCCTGGTGACCGATCCGGGTGGGAACACGATCCAGGTCGCGCAGCCGATCAGCCCGGATCAGCGGCACCGGCCGTTGCCGAAGGAGACATTCGATCGGGCTGTCCACATGGGGTCGCTCTTCGCCGATTCCAAGCAGGATCTGGAGCTGGCGGTCAAGGTCCTGGATCGGTCCCTCAGTCGCACCGATGAGGAGCCGACGGCGGTCCAGTTGATCAAGCTGTTGGTGGTTCGGGCGGATGTAGCTGTGCGCCAAGACGATCCGGCTCTGGCGCGGGAACTGCTGGCTCGCGCCAGAGGAGTCGGGACCGATGGGGCGGAGCTCGGTGATGCGCGTCGACGGATCGCGGAGCTCGAAGCCGGACTGTGAGCGGGACTGGACATTCGCTCTCGACACTCCGGGCTCCGGTGACACCGTCGACACGGCAACGGACACTACTCTTGCTCGCTATGGCGATGACCAGCACGAAGATCGGGGGAGCGGCGGTCGTTGCCCTCCACCCGTCGACCATGGTGGGGTGCACCTATCGCTGCGATGACCGGTATGTCGTGGGGCGAGAGGAGATCCGTCAGTTCGCCCGGGCGGTCCAGGACAGTCATCCGGTGCACCGGTCGGAATCGGCCGGTGTGGAGTTCGGCTACGGAGGGCTGATCGCGCCGCTCACCTTCTTCGCGATTCCCGCGTTTCGGGCGCAAAGGGCGATGTTCGACACCGTGGCCGGTGGATACGATCTGAGTCGGATCATGCAAACCGATCAGGTTGTCAACTACCACAAGCCGATTCGTCCTGGTGACGCACTGACCTGCGATGTCGGCTTCGAGTCGTTTCGCGGTGCTTTCGGGAGCGAGCTCTTCGAATTCAAAACAGAGATCACAGACCAGCACGATTGCCCGCTGATCACTTCGCGGACTAGTTTCGTCGGTCGAGCGGAGGGCGGCGCCACCAGGTCTCACTCGGCCGATCACCTTGTGATGCGCGGTTTTCACGACTGGCCGTCGGGTGCTGGACTCCGCCCACGGGCTCGCAATGGATCAGATCCACGTCCGAGATCGGAGCCGGGCGCACACGGTGGCCATACGCGTCGCTTCGAGTCCGTCACGGAGGGCGAGCAACTACCCCCGCGGGTCTTCTCTCTCACCCTGGGGGACCTGGTCAACTATGCCGGTGTGGCCGGTGACCCGAATCCGATCCACTGGCACCCGCAAGCCGCGCAAGCGGTGAACCTGGACGCTCCGGTTGCTCACGGCATGCTGACCGTGGGCCTGGGCGCGGGTTATCTCACCTCGTGGCTGGGCGATCCCGGCGCTGTCCTCGAGTATGCGGTCCGGTTCACCAGCCCGGTCTATGTCACCAGCGCCGGCGCGAGTGTCGAGTTCTCGGGGACCGTGAGGTCGGTCGATCCGCAGCAGCGGACAGCGGTCGTGGCAATCGTCGCCACCTGTCGGGGTCGGAAGATCTTCGGCCGAGCAACGGCGAAGGTCCGACTCTCGCCGACCTGACAACCGGTTCGACTACCCGGTCTGCTGCGGCGGAGGAGCGAGGTCGCTCGGTGGAGTGGATGGTCGAATTGCCATGCCCGGCCAGGAAATTCCGCGAACCCCACCCGGGCCGCGTGCGACGCGGATTCCTTCGGTGGTGATCCGAGGGCGATAGATGGTTGTCCGGTGACCGAATGCCGGGTCGAGATCGACGGAGTCGAACAGTCCCATCCTCGTCAACCACTGCGACGCGCGGACTACTTCGTTCTCGGTGAGGGATTCGCCCGGCCAACCGACCGACGCCCCGACGGCGAAGGCGCCGAGGACTCGGCCGGCGTTGTCGGAAAGTTCTTCGTTGTGCGCCCATTTCAGCACCGCCTCGCGCACCGCCCACTGCCGATCGGAGTAACCGGGCGTCGTCCGCGCAGTACTGTCCATCCGCAGCATCACGGGCTTGTCCATCACGTCACTCCTCAATTGCCGAACCGAGTGGCCCGTGACCACGACCTCTGCGCGAGTTTCGCCTGCCGAGGCCGCGAGCCGTGCCTGCTCGGCATCGGCCGGGCTCGGCGGCTGCCGTTTACAAGATAAACATATGGCCGTTTATCTTGTAAACCTGTGTGTTGACGACCGTGTGACGGGGTATGTTGAGTCCAGCCGGAACATGCCGGTATCCTGGGGTTATGGTGGCGTGCTGGAAGACCAGGGCCCGAGGATTTTGACAGGAGCTCCGCCCTGAGCGAGGACACGATCGACTCGGGCGCCGAGCTGCGCGACAGCAGTCCACGCGACGGAGGTACCCGGCGCGTCCCGCGCCTGGATCGGGTGCTGATCCTGGAATCCGCGATCGCGCTGATCGACGAGGAAGGCCTGGGGCACCTCACAATGCGCCGCCTCGGTTCTTGGCTCGGCGTGGAAGCGATGGCCCTGTACCGATACGTGTCCGGGCGTGACGATCTGCTGGCCGGGGTGGTCGATCACCTCGTCGACCAGCTCTACGAGCAGAACCTGATGGAGCCCGACGGTGCGGGCGGCAGCTGGCAGGGTTATCTGCAGCGCCTCGCGCACGGCGTGCGCCGCGTCGCCATCGAGCACCCCGAGGTGTTCCCGTTGATGGCATCCAGCCCGCCGCAGGCGCCCTGGCTGTGCCCGCCGTTGCGCAGCCTGAACTGGATGGAGTCCTTCCTCGGCACCATGCTCCGCTATGGGTTCGACGACCGTCAGGCGGTTCAGGCCTACCGTTCCTTCGCCACATTCCTGCTTGGCCACCTCCTGCTAGAGGTGGCGACCAGGGGAGTCGAGCTGAGCCCGGTCACCACCGCCGAGCCCGGGCAGCACGAATCCTCGGATCTGGCCGACTACCCGAACGTGCATCGTCTACAGAGTCACCTGGCGGCCGACCGCGCGGCCGACGAGTTCGAAGAATCTCTCGAGGCGCTACTCGACCGCCTCGAAGCGATGCGCCGCACTCGACCACGCCCCTGACCGCCGGGCTCGACCCGGCCGGTTGCCACCACCGACGGCGATCAGAGCAACCCGTCGTGGCTGGGTGGTTGGCCCAATTCGAATTCCTCGGCACCGAGCCGACGGGCCCAGCTGTGTGACCATGCCTTCAGTGGGGCGAGCGCGTAGAGCAGTTCCACGCCGATCGGGGTGAGAGCGTATTTGCCCGCTTCGGTGGTGTACACGACTTCGACGGTGACGAGTTCGCGCAGCCTTGTGCTCAGCACGCTCGAGGAAATGTCGGGCAGCGCGCGGCGGAGGTCGCGAAATCCGAGCGGCTCGGTTCGCAGTTGCCACAGCACCAGGATCACCCAGCGGCGGCCGAGAAGATCGAACGCGGCCATGAGGGGCTGGCCCGTAGCAGAACCCCGAACCGCGACTCCGGGGCGGGGGACTCTTGCGTCACTCATCCACAAGACCCTAGTGTGGTTTGAAAATCGAACCACCATGACCGGGGTGATGCGCCGGAGTCGCCACGAAGGAGTAAGAGATGGCCCGAACTGTCCCGGTAGTCGCGCTGGATTCGATGCAGCGAAACCGAGGTGTCCTGTCGGCAGTGGCCGCGGCCGTGGGCGGACGACGGATCACCTTGGCCCGCGCCGACCCGAGGCGTCTGACGCTCTCGCCGTCACGCTCGTGGCGAGCGGCGTGCGTGCACTACGGGGTGATGATCCCGGATCTCCCTGCGCCGCACCGTTTCCTGGCCACCATGATCGTCATCGGCAAGTCCGGAACACGGGCGTGGGACGACGACAATGCCGTGGTTCATACCGCCCGCGACACCGTCACCGTCGCCCATGGCACCGCCGCCACCGGGCACGATCCGTTCCGGATCTATTCGGCGCGCGACGACTGCGATCTCCGCGACGACGGCGGACACCTGCGATTCGGCGACGAGTTGACGCTGTCGGGAACCTTCCCGAACTTTCGTCTGCGGTCCCGGTTCGATGACCTGGCCGTGGATCTGGAGCTGACGGCCACCGGCGAGACGCTCTGGTTCATCGACAATCCGCTCTACCGGCATGTGGCCCTGTTCGCCCACTACGCGGGCACAATCACGCACGCCGGGCAAACCACGCGAGTCTCCGGACTCTGCACCTACGAGTACGCGGTGATCCGCTCACCCCAGATGCTGCGCGCCCAGCCGATTCCGACGTCGCGCAAGATTCCCCTCGACTTCTTCACCTACCACATCATTCCCGTAGACGAAGACACTCGGCTGATCCTGGTTGCCACCGGCGTAGCCGGTCGACCGGGGTGGCTGGCCGCCTATTGGCGCAGCGAAGCGGGCGGGGTCTGCGCACTGGGCAATCAAGTGACATTCGAAGTCTTGTCGACACAACCGGTTCCGCAGGTCGCCAACGCCACCCCGGCCATGACCATGCCCGACACGTTCCGCTGGACCGCCACCGACGGCAAAGGGAACACCGCCGTCGAGATCACCGGCACCGTCGACACCGGATGGCTCTACGCGGGCATGGGCTATATCGGCGGATTCCGCTACCACGACCACATCACCGACCACCGCGTGGACGGCCTCGCCTACCTCGAATACTCCGACCGACGCCGCTGACCGAGCCCGCTGATCGACACACGTCCCGCCGCGATGAAGGATCGAACCTGATGAGCCACCCAACCGACCTGTCCACCATGACCGGCCTCGAGGTCGTGCGTGCCTTGGCTGCCGTCACCGACGAACGCCCCTCGATCGCCCGGTTGATGGGCATCACGATCCATACCGTCGACAGTGGCGAAGTCACCGGATCGGTCACTCCCCAACCGGATTTCGCCAACGCCCTCGGAACCGTGCACGGCGGGATCTGCGCGACACTTCTCGACGCTGTCATGGGATGCGCGGTGCACACCATGCTGGCTCCCGGAGTCGGCTACACAACCCTCGAACTCAAGGTCAACTACCTGCGGACCGTGTCCACCGACGCAGGTCCCCTCACCGCCACCGGTTCGGTGATCCACGCCGGACGCACGACCGCAACCGCCGAAGGACGCGTCCACGACGACAAGGGGCATCTGGTCGCGCACGCCACCACGACCTGCCTCATCCTCAGCTGAATCAGCTCGCCGCGCTCCACATTCCGCACCAGCCGGATACGGGTCGGCGCTTCCCGAAGGACGATCATGAACGCAAACCGACCACCGCTGGTCTTGCTGCACGGCCTCACGATGTCGGAACGCGCCTGGGCCGACGTTGTTCCGCTGTTGGCGCCGCACCACCACGTCATCGCCCCTACGCTGCTGGGCCATCGCGACGGACCGAAGCCGACACAGCGGCCGACCCGGGTGAGTCATCTGGTGGATGACATCGAAGCGCTGCTGGATACCCTCGGCCTTCACCAGGTGCATCTGGCCGGGAACTCCCTCGGCGGATGGATCGCGATCGAACTGGCACGCCGAGGCCGGGCCCGCAGTGTATGTGCCCTGTCTCCGGCCGGGTTCTGGGAACCGCGCCGCGCCAGTCAAACTCACGGGACCTCGATCATCGCTCGCGAGGCGGCAACCGCTCGTCTCGGCAGGCCCCTGGCGCCGCTCGGCTTGCGATCACCCCTGATCCGGCGGCTCGCACTGCGCAACATCGCGACTCGTGGCGACCGCATCAGCAGTGCGCAAGCTCTCGATATCGTCCATGACCTGACCGAATGCCCGGTCACCACCGACCTGCTCAGCACCGACGAGTACATCGCACCTCTGCCGGATCTTCCGTGCCCCATGACGGTGGCCTGGGCCGAGGACGATCGCCTCCTGCCGCTCGCGGTGAACACCCCCATCGCCCGGCTACGCCTCCCCGAACAAACTCACTTCCGGGTCCTCCGAGGCGTCGGTCACGTCCCCATGATCGACGATCCCGAACTGGTCGCGCGAACCATCCTCGCCACCACGGTCGGCCATCCGCAGCCCGAGGATCCACAGACTCAGGGTTTCAGCCACTAACTCGATGCGGATCCGTCGTTCCGGGTGCGTTCGGCAACCAGGTCGGTCTGCTCCTGGTGAACGCGCAGGGTCGTTGCGAGAAAGTCGAGAATGAGACGCAGTTGGTCGCTGTCGTAGCGTCGGAGCGCCGCTGCCCCGGCCCGGCCTACGGGTTCGAAGAGGAGCTCCGCCATGCGCTGCGCGTCCGCGGTCGGCTCGATGAGCACGCGCCGCCGATTGTCCGGATCCTGTGCGCGCGAGACGTATCCGGCCCGTTCGAGCCGGTCGATGACCGTGGTGGTGGCGGCCGGGCTGAGCCGCAGCGCGGTACTCAGCTCACCCGCAGAGAGGGGGCCGCGTCCCAACACGATGTCGAGGCACCGCATGTCGGTGCGATTGAGCCGCAAGTGCGCGGCCACCGCCTCGTCGAAGGTGTCGAAGCTGCGCTGTAGCAGCCGCAGCTGCTGTCCGATCTCGGCGATGAATTCAGCATCTTTCGACATTCGAAACTTCCTGTTATCGTTTATTTCGACGATTGAAACGATAGCACCGAGGGGCTCGATCCATGAACCAGACCCGACACACCACCGACGACATCGCCATCGGGGAGGTGTTCCAGCAACTCCAGCGGACCTGGACCGCCAATGACGCCGAAGCCTTCGGCGCACTCTTCACCGAGGACTCCGATTACGTCTCCTACGACGGCACCCGTGCCATCGGCCGGGAACAGCATCAGCGCAACCACGACCGACTGTTCCGGGGAGTCCTGGCCGGATCAGCCCTGACCGGTGAACTGGAGTCCATCCGCTACATCACCTCGGATGTGGCGATCGTGTACGGCACCGCCTCGGTACTGATGCCGTGGCGCTCACGCCTGCCGAAGCGGCGGCTCTCCCGGCAGACCATCGTGCTGCTGCGCACCGAAAACGGCTGGAAAATAACAGCAATTCACAATGCCCGGGTCCGCCCGGTCACGGTGCCGGAACCGAATTCGTTCCCGTCCAAGATGTCTCAGCTCATGGCACGGATCACCCGCACACTCGGGCTGGGCCGTCGAACCGTATAGCAGCGTTTCCCCGACCGCGCTGGCGATGATGATCGGTGCTGACGCCCCCGACCCATCCTTCGAAGCTCCCGGCAACCGGGAGGTCACGGTGGGCGGGTGCCGTCGTCGGCGTGGTTGACCAGCCCGGTCTGGTGGGCTATGACGACGAGTTGTGCACGATCGCGAGCGTGCAGTTTGTTCATGGCGCGCTGTACGTGGGCGCGGACGGTGAACGGGCTGACGAACAGTTGTTCGGCGATCTCTTTGTTGGAAAGTCCTTGTGCGACAAGCATCGTCATTTCGCGTTCGCGCGGGGTGAGTACGTCGAGTTTCTCGGAGGCGTGCGTAGGACCGTCGCCGGATGGGGTTGCGAGGAAACGGGCGATCAAGGCTCGCGTCGCGGCGGGGGAGAGGAGGGTTTCGCCGTCTGCGACGGTGCGCACGGCAGCGAGCAGTTCCGCTGCGCCGATGCCCTTTCCGATGAAGCCGCTCGCGCCCGCGCGTAGTGCCTGCGCGACATATTCGTCGGTCTCATAGGTGGTGAGGACGAGGACTCGGCTGTCGCGCAAGTGCGGGTCCGCGCAGATCTGTGTGGTGGCGGTGATGCCGTCGGTCTCGGGCATCCGGATGTCCATGATGATCACATCGGGGTGCAGTTCATGGGTGAGCCGCACCGCTTGTGCGCCGTCGGCGGCCTCGCCGACCACGCTGATGTCGTCGGCGGTGTCGAGCAGCGTACGGAACGCCTGGCGGAGCAGGGCCTGGTCGTCCGCGAGCAGCACTCGAATTGTCATGGGGGACCACCGTTCTCCGTGTCGCCGGTTGGGTTCGCCGATGTGATTGGTAGGTGGGCGGCGACGATGAAGCCACCCGCCGGGCTGTTTTCGGTGGAGAGTTGACCCCCGACCGCCTTGGCGCGTTCTCGCATACCGATGAGCCCGTAGCCCGATGGCCGGTCCGACCTCGTGAAGCTCGGACTTTTCGCTGTTCGCGAGTCGGGTCCGTCGTCGGCGACGGTGATGCCGAGCAGGTCGTGGCTCCAGGACAGGCGGATTCGAGCGTGGCCGGTTCCGGCGTGTTTGCCTACGTTGGTCAGGGCCTCCTGGATGATCCGGAAGGCAGTGAGATCCACGCCTGGCGGTAGCGGTTTGGGCGTGCCGTCGTTGTCCATCGTCACTCGCAGCCCCGCACGGTCGAACGATTCGAGCAGCCGGGGGAGCTGGGCCAGGCCGGGTGACGGTTCGGCGGGAGTGTTCGCGTCCCCGGCCTGGCGCAGCAGTCCGACCGTGGCGCGCAGGTCGTCGAGGGCGTTTCTCGTGGTCTCGATGATGTTGTTCAGGTTGGAGCGGGTCTGTTCCGGCTGGGAGTCGAACACGTGCGCGGCAACAACAGCCTGGGCATTGGCGAGGGTGATCTGGTGTGCGACGACATCGTGGAGTTCGCGGGCGATGCGCACCCGTTCCTCGGCGACGCTGCGCCGCGCTTCGCTCTCCCGGCTCTCCTCGGCGCGCAGTGCCCGCTCTTCCATGGCGGCCAGGTAGGCGCGCCTGCTCTGCGTCGCAGTGCCGAGCGCCCCGGCGATCAGCGGGAGCGCCGCCACCGACAGCAGCCTGCCGGCGTCCTGCCAGGACAGCCCGTCGAGAAGCGGGGTAGCCGCGACCAGCAATGCCACGGCGGGAAGCAGGACCGCGATCGTCACCCTCAGCTCGGTGTGCAGCGCCAGCGCGTAGGCGGCGATCGCGACGGGCACCACGATCAGCGGGGTCGACAGCAGGCCCAACGGGGCGACCAGCATCCCGCACGCGGTGGTTACCGCGACCACGGCTACGGGCGCCCGATGCCGCACGACCAGCGCCGCGCACGAGACACCCGCGACGACATAGGTGGCGATCGGCGGCCATCCGAAGGTGTTGTCGGGGTGAAAGATCCCGCCGGACAGGCACAGCAGGAACGCCGTCGCGAGGACGAGCGCCTCGCGCCACCACACCGGTCGTCGTGCCACCTGCTGGGTGACCATCACCGGATCGGGGGACGCTGCTGGTTCGGCAACACCTCGCCCAAGATACGCGTGGCGAGCGTCCCGCGACCGCAAGGCGCTCGACCCGGTTCCTACGCACCAGGGAGTGCGCGGTCGTCTGGTGCGACAGCACCAGCGGCAATCGGTGACGAGGGACGATGCCCGCCGACGGCTCCGCTGGAACGGTTGTAACCAGAAGGCCCCTGGCCGGCACGAATCCCGCCGAGTCGGGGAATCACAGTCTGGTGAGGAGCCGAAGTCGATGCAGCAGAACACAACCGACGGTGCGAACGTCGGTCTACACACGAGGTGGAGTCGGCGACTACTCGGCCTCGTGGCGATCCTGGCCCTGGTGAACTTC
This sequence comes from Nocardia sp. GTS18, assembly GCF_013839555.1. Classification (NCBI taxonomy): domain Bacteria; kingdom Bacillati; phylum Actinomycetota; class Actinomycetes; order Mycobacteriales; family Nocardiaceae; genus Nocardia; species Nocardia sp. GTS18. The sequence goes on from NZ_JACBIU010000012.1 coordinate 65,355, forward strand.
GTGGTGGATTCGGCGATCGGCGCACCGCTGATCGTCCTGCCCGAGATGCTCGATCATTTCGGCACCGACCAGGCGGCGTGGCTCAATGCCACCGCGATGCTGGCGGGCGTGATGTGGGCCCCACTGCTCGGTAAGAGCGCGGACATATACGGAAAACGCCGAGTCCTCGTGCTGACTTTGCTCATCAGTTGTGTCGGTGCGCTGATCTGCGCGGTTGCCCCGACGATGTGGATATTCGTGATCGGTCGCATGCTGCAGGGAGCCGCGTTGGCCGCCATGTTCCTTTCGGTCGCGATCGTGCGAACCGTCTGCACGCCACGCCTGGCCATGATCATCGTCGGCATCGTGACCACCGGCACCGCGATCCTCAATGTCGCCTCCCGTTTTCTCGTCGAGAAGCTGGCGACGGAGTTCGGCTTTCAGATCCTGTTTCTCATCTCGGCCGCTGTCGCGGTGGCGATGGCTGTCTGCGTGCGTTTCCTGGTTCCCGAATCGCTCGTGAAGACCCCGGGCAGGCTCGACATCTCGGGTGCGTTGCTGCTCGGCGGCGGTCTGCTCGGAGTGCTCGGTTACATCAGCATGGGTCCCGATCTCGGGTGGTCCGCTGTCGGACCGCTTGCCCTACTCCTCGGCGGGGTCGTGGCGTTGGTCAGATGGTTCACAGTCTCCAGTCGAAAGGCTGATCCGCTGATCGACGTCGCAAACCTCGGCAAGCCACTGCTTCTCACACTTCTGGTGGTCTTCCTCGGTGCGGGTTCCTACCAGAGCATGCTTCAACTCATCCCGCTCATCAGTGATATCCCGGCGGACCAGAACTTGGGCTACGGACTCGGCGGTCGCGGGTCGGTGGCGTTGCTTCTCGCGGCACCCGCTGTCGGCGTCATGCTCGGCGGGCCGGTGGCCGGCTGGTTGGGTACGCGAATCGGGCCTGCCCGAACTCTGGCCGGGGCGGTCATGCTCGGAACCGTTGCCACCATCGGAATGTTCCTCGGTGCGTCCCAGTCGGTGGCGGCGCTGTGCTTCGCATTCCTGCTCGGGGTCACGGTCGCGGCGTTGGGTGCGTCGGGCTTCAACATGGCGGGCGACCTGGCATCGGCGCAACGGCAGGGCGTCGTGTCCAGCCTGGTCATGGTGATGGTCTCGACCGGGGCCGTGGTGTTCGACTTCGTCGGCGCGGCCGTTCTCGCATCGACCACTGTCGTCGCGGACGGCGAAACGGTGAACTCGGCTACCGGCGTATTCAGCTATATCGCGATTGCCACCGCGGCCTTCGCGATCGCCGCCGTCGTGGTCGTCGTTCTTGTTCGAACCACGCGCCCGCAGCGTCGGATGCCCGCGCCGAAACCCGAGCGCCAGGCTGTCGAAACGCACGCGTGAGCCTTCCATCGGAAACAGAGGAGTCGACATGAAATCCAGAGGAACTGTGCTGATTTCCGGCGCGAGTATCGCGGGTCCCGCGTTGGCGTTCTGGTTGCACAAGTATGGATTCGAGGTGACGGTGGTCGAGAAGTCCGCCGGTGTGCGCGGCGGCGGTTACCCGATCGACCTGCGTGGCACCGCCGTCGAGGTCGCGCACCGGATGGGCATTCTGCCGCAGCTACAGCGAGCCCATATCGACACACAGCGGGTCACTTTCCTCGAAGCCGACGGCAGTCGGGCCGCTGTCGTTCATCCGCAGGCGGTGGTCGGGGGAGTCGACGGACATGACCTCGAAGTCCCCAGGGAGACGCTGACGAACGTCCTGTACACGGCAGTCCGTGACGACGTGGAGTTCGTCTTCGACGATTCCGTCGACGCGCTCGCCGAACACGAGCACGGTGTGGACGTCACCTTCCACAGCGGCGCCCAACGCAGTTTCGGTCTTGTCGTCGGCGCCGACGGATTGCACTCACGCACCAGGACTCTCGCCTTCGGCCCCGAACAGAACTACCTGCGCTACCTCGGGTATTGCTTCTCGATCTGCACCATGCCCAATACATTCGGGCTCTCACACGAAGCGCTCATCTGGAACACCCCGGGACGAGCCGCCGCTCTCTACGCCGTGGGAAACAGCAACGACGTACACGCCCTCCTGACCTTCGCCCACCCCGAACCATCCCATGAAGCCCTCCGCGACAGCGAGACTCGACGTGCACTGATATCCACGCTCTTCGGCGACGACGGATGGAAGGTGCCGGAAATCGTCGAGGCCATGTGCGATTCCCCAGATCCCTTCTTCGACACGGTAAGTCAGGTCCACATGCCGCAATGGTCCACCGGGCGCGTGGCACTCGTCGGCGATGCCGCCTACGCACCGTCGTTCCTGACCGGGCAGGGGTCGAGCCTCGCGCTCGTCGGCGCCTACATGCTCGCCGAATCCCTGGCCGCACACGAGGACCACACCACCACCGCCTTCACCGCCTACGGACGTGCCAGCCGCCCATTCATCGAACTCAACCAATCGCAGATCTCCACCGGCGAAGCGGCACTCTTTCCCACCACGGACGAAGCGCTGCAAGCCCGCAACCATCGACTCCGCGACCTCACCATGACACCCCCGACTACCGGTCGACCGGCCCACACAGCCCTCACGCTGCCCGAGCCCGGATGGATTGCCTCGTGATGCCTGCGGCATGCTCGGCACTACGAGTGTGCTCCGAGAACTAATCGGACCGCCCGCTCGTTGGTGAATTCGCTGGTGTGTTCCAGCGGGCCGCCGTGCGGCCGTGGTCAACTGGAGGTCGCAGTGCACACAAGGTCGATCGCACCTACGGATCACGAATCCGGGCGAGCGGGCCGCATCTTGCGGTCGCCGATCGTCTGGATGTCGGTCGGGACAGTCGGTGTCGGTGGGGTGTCTGCGCTGTCCTCGGGTGGGTCGCCGGTGCCTGCGGTCGTTGGCGCGGTTGCCGCGGTTGCCGCGGTTGCCGTCTACTGGGCGGTCATGCGCTACGTTGCGCGGCGAAGCACGCCGGAGATAGCGAGGGCACGGGCCGGGATCCGGGTGTTGCTCGGCATCGGGCTCGGCTTCACGTTCATCGCCGTGTCGATGCTCATGGTGATCACCGAGTTCTCGTTCACTCGGGTGCCCGGTAGCGCCGTCGCGACGGTCGTGAGCATCGTTGCCGTGCAACTCGGTGCGGCGGTGACCGAAGAACTACTCTTCCGCGGCTTGTTGTTGCAAGGACTGGAACGGCTGTGTGGCAGTTGGGCGGCGCTGGCGATCACCGCCGCGCTGTTCGGTGCCATCCACATGGCCAACCCCGGCGCCACGCTGTGGACCGGATTCGCGATCGCCGTCGAGGCCGGCGTGCTGTTGGGCGCCGCTTTCCTGTGGCTGCGCAGTATCTGGGTGGCGGTTGGCCTGCACTTCGCCTGGAACACCACCGTCGGGCTGCTCGGCATCCCGGTATCGGGGCATGCGTCCCCGGGTTTGCTGATTGCCGAACCGACCGGCCCGGAGTTGCTGACCGGCGGCCAGTTCGGCATCGAGGGATCGATCATTCCCGTCGTCGTGAGCCTGCTACTCGCCGTGCCTATGCTCATCGCCGCTCACAAGCGCGGCAACCTCATGCCCCTGCGGCGGCGCTGAGCTCGCAACAGCGCCGCCCCACCGACACCCCCGTCCGGCACGAGACACCGTCGTGCGGGCACTGTCCATCGTCATGCTTTAGAGACGTCTGTGATCGGGGCGGGTGACGGCGACGCGGAGGTGAAGGGGAAGCGCGTGCCGGTGAGGTGTTCGGAGACACGCCAGAGCCGCGCGGCGGAGTCCGGATCCTTGGCCACGGGGGATATTTCGCCCACTGTTGCCGGACCGCGAACACCGCCGAAGCGGCTCGGGCCGACGAAACTGCCACCTGGGATGTCACCGACGGCAGCCAGCAGGGTGGGCAGCGCACCGGCATCGGGGCTTTGGGCGAGCAGGGGCGTGAACACTGCAGACAGGGCGTCCAGGAGCTTGCTGCCGCTGGTGATCCGGAAGCCGGTGGAAGCCCAGCCGGGGTGCGCGGTGGTCGCGACGACCGGCGATCCGGCCGCACTCAGGCGGCGTTGTAGTTCGGCGGTGAACAGCAGGACCGACAACTTCGACGCACCGTAGGCGCCGAACGGCTTGTAGGGGCGTTGTGCCCACTGCAAGTCGTCGAAATCGAGCTGTGCGGAGCGGTAGGCGGTCGACGAGGTGGACACGATGCGGTCGGTGATCCGGTCGAGCAACAGGTTCGTCAACGCGAAGGGCGCCAGATGGTTGACCCCGAACTGGAGTTCGAAACCGTCGGCGGTGTGCTGTAGCGAGTCGGTCATCGTCCCGGCGTTGTTGATGAGCACGTCCACTGTGCTGTCGATGCCGTCCGCGAACTGCCGGACTGAAGCCAGCGAGGTGAAGTCGAGCGGACGAACTTCGACCGTGCCACTCATCTCGGCGGCGACGGCACGGCCCTTTTCCTGGTCGCGGACAGCGAGTACGAGCCGTGCGCCATTGGCGGCCAGGACAGCCGCCGCGGCACGGCCGATCCCGCTGGTGGCGCCGGTGACTACGACAGTGCGGCCGGTCTGATCCGGAATCTGGGAAGGAGAGGAAAGTGTGATCATGAAGCGAATGTATCCACTGGAAACAATCTAGTCAACGGAAACATCCTTGATAGGCTGCCCGAATGACGCCCGACCGCCCCTACCACCACGGCAACCTGCGCCAGGCCGTACTGGAACAAGCCACGCCGGTGGTGCGTGATCGGGGAGCCTCGGAGCTGTCGCTGCGCGAGCTCGCCACCGCCGTCGGCGTTTCGCACGCCGCTGTGCGCCGGCACTTCCCCGACCGCCGGCAGCTTCACGACGCACTGGCTGTCGAAGGGTTCGCGCTGCTCGGCACACGACTGCGGGACGCGGTCGATGCCGCGCCCGACTACCGCGCGCAGATCCACTCGCTCGCCCGGGCCTACCTCGACTTCGTGACGTCCGAGGCGAACCTGGCCGAGCTGATGTTCGCCCACAAACACGGCGAAGGTGGCGAGGCCGTAAGTGCGGCTGCGGAGGCGGCCTTCGCGCCGATGTTGCTGGTTTTCGAACGCGGCCTGGCCGACGAACTGGAGGACACGAGCCTGCAGCGGACCGCACTGATCTTCTTCGCCACCCTGCAAGGGCTGGCGGGGCTGGTCAACTGCGGCATGATCACGGCCGACCAGCTCGGCGGATTGATCGAAGAGGCTGTCGCACAATTCCCGCAGGGGCGCGACGAACGATAACGCGCGCAATACCTTTGCGCCATCGGAGTCGTTGAAGATTCCGCTCAGCGGTCGGTGGTATTGCCGGGGTCGGGTCGCGCTGGAAACGTCGCGGCGACCGCGATGTCGAACGATGATCTCGCGGCCGAACCGAAGGAGTCGCGGTGACCACGCTGCCACCCGAGAAGGCGAATCCGTCTGCGCCACAGGCGTTCGCCCCGACCGACGCGAGGGCTCGCCGCCGTGCGGCGTTGTCGAGCCTGCTCGGTACGACGATCGAGTACTACGACTTCTTGCTGTACGGGACGATGGCCGCGGTGGTGTTCGGGCCGCTGTTCTTTCCCGGCTCGAATCCGGCGTTGAGCACGATCGCCTCGTTCGGCACCCTCGCCGCCGGGTATGTCGCACGCCCGCTCGGTGGCGTGATCTTCGGCCATTTCGGTGACCGTGTGGGCCGCAAGTCGATGTTGCTGATCACCATGCTGATGATGGGTATCGCCAGCGCGGCGATCGGCCTGCTGCCGACCTATCACACCATCGGCGTCGCGGCGCCGATCCTGCTGGTGCTGCTGCGGGTGGTGCAAGGGGTGGCCGTCGGCGGGGAATGGGGTGGCGCCGCGCTGATGGTCGTCGAGCACGCCGACGCGGGCAATCGCGGTCGCTGGGCCGGAATCATGCAGCTGGGAACACCTCTCGGTTTCCTCCTGTCCACCGGGGCGGTCGCCGCGGTGACCCAGCTCCCCGAACCACAGTTCTCGACCTGGGGGTGGCGGGTGCCGTTCCTGCTGAGCGCGGCCCTGCTGGTGCTCGGGATGTATGTGCGGCTGCGGGTCGCCGAGAGTCCGGTTTTCGCCGCCGCCGCGCCACTGCGGGACTCGATTCCCGCGGCGCAGGTGCTGCGCCGCCCACGCCTGCTCGTCCCCGCCGTGTTCGCCGGTCTCGCGCCGTTCGCGCTGACCGCCCTGACGAGTTCGCACATCATCGCCTACGCGACCGGCATCGGTTACGCGGTCGGCGAGGTGATGCGATCGCTGCTGCTGGTGGTTGTCGTCTCGATCGTCGCCATTCCCGCGAGTGCGGCCCTGTCGGATCGGTTGGGCAGGCGGCGAACGATGATGACGGGCGCGATCGGCGCCATCATCTACGCCTTCCCCCTGTACAGCCTGATCAACAGCGATTCGTGGTGGATCATGACGGGCGCACTGATGTTCGCGCAGCTGCTGCAGAACCTGATGTACGCGCCGCTGACCCCGATGCTGTCGGAAATGTTCCCCACCGGTGTGCGATACACCGGTGTGTCCATCGCCTATCAGACCGCGGCGCTGGTCGGCGCGGGCTTCACCCCGCTGATCGCGAGCAGCCTGCTGGTCGCCTTCGACGGGTCGAGCGTCGCGCTGAGCGGGATCATCGTGGTCACCGCCGCCCTCAGTCTGGCCGCCCTGGTCGCTACGGTGGAGGTCACGGGCCGGGATCTGCGTGTCGACGCCGATGACCGCCCACAGTCGTAGGCCAGGAGGTCATCGCCATGCGGGGAATCAACCACATCGTCTTGTTCGTCGCGCAGCTGGAACGCAGCATCGCCTTCTACGAAGACGTCCTCGGCTTCGAGCGACTCGCCGAGGGATTTCCGGGCGGCGCCTTCCTGCGTCACCCCGGCTCGGCCAACGATCACGACCTCGGGCTGTTCCAGGCCCGGCGGCCCGCGGCGGGACCGCCGGGATCGGTCGGGCTCTACCACGTCGCCTGGGAAGTCGACACGTTGCGCGAGCTCGCCGATATCCGCGGTCGCCTGCTCGCGGCGGACGCACTGACCGGTGCGAGCGACCACGGGTCGACCAAAGCGCTCTACGCGCGCGACCCCGACGGCATCGAGTTCGAGGTGTGCTGGCTGGTCCCCGACGAACACGTCGAGGACGCTCTCGCCCCCGGAACCTCGCTGACCGCACCCTTGGACCTCGACGCCCAAATCGCGCGGTACGGCGCCGACACACCGGGCGGTCTCCGCGCCGACCCGCAGGTATGGGCCCGCATCGCGGCACGGCGATGAATACCTCTGGTGAACGCGACCCGGCGGTCGAAGCGATCAGGTCGCGGCGGTTCGTCGAATCGCTTGCAGCCGTTGCCTGATCGGCGGATGCGTGTCGAGCCATCGGGCGCGTGCCGCGAGCAGTGCGGATGTGTGAGCTGTTTCGTGTGGAAGCCACCTGCGTAGCGCGCCGTGGAGATCGCGGCCGTACCCGAGGTGAACAGCCATTCGGTCCGCGGCGAACTCTCCGTGCCGTGCGCGCGCCGCTACGGTCAGGGGTTCCAGGACGAGTAGTGCGATCAAGACCGCGACAGCGGGCTCGCCGATTCGTGGTGTCAGGAAGAACGCCACGGCCACCAGGAGTGCGGCCGCGATCGCCGCTCGCACGAGACATCGGAGAGTGCCGGGACCACGTGCCAGGCGGGCCGGGACCTTGCCGATACCCCGGACCATGCGGGCCGGGATCGAGAACCAGGCGTCGAGCAATCGCACACGCGGATCGAGCATGAGGTGGTGGCCGAGTTCGTGGGCGAGCACCGCGGCCAGCTGCCGTGGGCGCAGCGATTCGATCGCCCAGCTCGTCACCGCGACCATGCGGGCGGGCGCCGCGAACGCGTTGAGCGCGGCCGACTGCTGCACCCACAGCGAGTAGGGCCAACCGTCCACCCCCGACGTCCGGGTGACGTCGGCCCAGGCGGTCGCGAGCAGATCGGGTTCCGCTCCGACGGGCTTGCGGAATCCGTAGGCCGCCGCCGCTTTGCCCCGATTCGGATGGAACCACAACGCACTGGCCAGGGCGCACCCGGTCCCGGCCCACAATACGAGCACGATGATCGCCGCCCAAAGGTCGAAGCCGACGATCACGACGTAGACCAGGGCAACGTTGAGCCCCACGCTCGGCAGCGTCAGCGCGAGTCCACCGGCCGTTTCCCGAATCCTCCCCACCTGCCGAACTTTACGGCTACCCACCGACATCATTGCTGGTGAGGCGAACCACCATCGCTTGCCGGCCGATAGCCGGCGTGCCATGGTGGAAGTGAGCCCGGCGATCGGGCTTCCGGACGAGGGGTGCCGTACCCGGAGTGCGACAAGACGGCCCGAGGAGGGCTGCGATGTCGTGGATTCTGCTTGTCGTGTCGGGATTCCTGGAAGCTGTGTGGGCGACCGCACTGGGCAAATCCGAAGGCTTCACCCGGCTCGTGCCGTCGCTACTGTTCTTCACCGCCCTGCTGGCGAGTATGGCCGGATTGGCGATCGCGATGCGCGAACTTCCCGTAGGTACCGCCTACGCGGTATGGGTGGGTATCGGCGCCGTTCTCACTGTCGCCTTCGCCATGGCCACCGGTGAAGAGCCGGTGACGATATTCAAGCTCGTGTTTCTCACGATGATCGTGACGGGTGTCGTCGGGCTCAACCTCGCCCACTGAGTCAGACCGCGTCGTCCGGGGCTTTCGTTCTTTCTTCGGAGGCAGCGCCCGGCTCGGACTTGACGAAGTTCCTCGCGTCGTCGATCGTGAAAGCTGAAGGCTGTTCGGCCGCAACATGGTTGAGCATTGTCTTCCGAGTTGCCCGGTATCGGGAGGATGCCGGGGCTCGTTCGGGAGAGGGGATCGCCGTGGCTGCGGATCGATCAGGGGCGGCCGACCGGAGTGCTTCGCGGTGAAATGGCCCTGGTCGTCGGGTGACAAGGAGCGCGGCAACGCGGACAAGCACGCGCCGGCCGGCCCCGCACAACCGCCCGTCGGCGAGCCACTGAGCATCGCCGATCAGGCGCGAGCCCGGCTGACGATGATCGAAACATTCCTCGGTCGCCCCGGCACGCCCATCACTCCGGAGCTGCGGCAGCGACTGCATGACGACCTCGTCGAAGCCGCCTCGACCTTGCCCGATGCGACGATCCGCCTGCTGCCTACCGTCGAGAAGCGTTGCGGGCTCACCGACGACACGGTGCAACTGATATTCCGTGCCTGGCTACGTCGCCCTGATGCCGATGCCTTCGCCGAAACCTGGTCCGTTGCCGCCGGATTGATGAAGGCAGTCACCGGAGTGTCGCAACCGTCGTCGCTGTGCGTGTGGTTCGGAAACGCTGTGCGGGCCGAAGATCCCGACGTGTCACCGGAGTTTCGTGCCCTTGCCACCGCGCACCTGACCGAACTGGTCGACGCGCAGTTCGAGAAGTACGCATTCAGCGGTGGTTCCAGCGTGGAGTGGCAGGTGATGTACGCGCTCGGCCCGGGCACGCGCGCGGAGTGGTATCGCCGATTCGGTGATCGCGCCACCGCGCGTGGCGACAAGTCAGGTGCCCGACGACGCTACGCGCTCGCGGAACGGTTCGGTGGCGACAGCGCTGCGCAGCCGTCGCGGTCGCAGACCCGTCCGGGGCACTCGACACCGACCCGGCGGGTGGATCACCAGCCGCCGCAGGCAACACCGGCGCGGCTCGGATTCGAGATGGGTTCCGCTCCGGTGACGGTCTCGCCGCCGCGCAAGAAACCGCCGACTCCCGCGCGACCGCCCGCCCCTGAGCCCGCGGCTTCGCCGACACCCTCGCGCCAGACCCCTGTCGACGTGAGCAGGAAACTCCTGCTGGCGGCGTCGGATGTCATGCACGGCCGTTCGGGCGCACCACAATTGGCTGACAGCCCGCCGCAGTCGGTCGAGCGGCCGCTGCGGATGGCGGTTCGGTTCGTCACCGCGTTGTCCCGGCTGCGCGAGGGCGACCAGGCCGCCGCCGAGGCCGAATTGCGCGAAATCATCCGCGAACCCGCCGAATTACCGACCGACGAGGACATGCACGCGAACGCCCATCTCGTACTCGGGCTCCTCTTGCAGGATTCGCGGCTGTTGGCGGCGGGGGTACGACAGCTTCGCGATCGGCACGGCGACCGATGGGTGAGCGTGTCGATGGTCGATCAGGAGGCGATATCGACCGTGCGCGCCCGAGCCGCCGCGAGGGAGGCCGCGGAGACGATCGCGCCCGAAGCCGCCGACCTCGATCCTGTCCAGCTCCGGCACGCCTGCGTGAATCTCGCCGAAGCCGCACGGGCGGCACTGATTTCGCGAGCGGAGGAAGTAGACGCTTCGCTCGAGCGGGTCCGCCGGGTCATCGGGGTCGCCCGCGGTGGGCAGGCCGCGGAGTTGGCGCGCGTCGCCGACCGGATCGGCGACATCGCGACAGGCAGCGACCCGTCCGCACCGCCGCCGTCGGTCCGGCTGGCGCTGACCGCCTTACGGGGGGACGGCGGGATCCTGCCGTGGACGCAGCCTGCCATGCGACTGTGGGAGAAATACGATCCCGGCGATCTGGTATCGGTCCATCATCGCGCGATCGCCGAGCACGCCAAGGCCTACTCCCTCGAACTCGAGGGCGATCACACCGCCTTCCTCCATTGGGACGCCGCGCTGCGGCACTGGGCGACGCTGTACGACAGCGCCGAGTTCTGGGAATCGATGCGCCGACATCTCGGCGAGGTGATGTCGGATGTGACACCGCAGGAACTGGAGCGGGCAATCGATCGAGTCCGCGCGGACCTGCCCGAACAGCTGCTCGAACCGCACGCCACCCGGATCCGAACGCTGTGGCAGAAGCAGCCTGCGCGGGCGCGAGCGCATATGCAGACGATCCGCACGGCGCCGTTCCCGGAGACGGTCAAGTCGGCCACGCGATCGAGAGTGGGCTACGAGGCCGAGGTGGCGGTGCGGCGCCTGGCCAAGGCGGGAAGTGAAGGGCAAGCCCTGGATCTGGTCGCCGCGTGGTTGCGCGTCGATCCGGACAGCGTCCAATTGGCCGAAGCCGCCCTCGATATCGGTATCGACCATATTCAAGCCAGACAGAACATGTCGTCGCAGCTGTACCCGGCTCGGTTGTTGCTGGACCGGATCACGGAGATGACCGCCCCGATCAACGACACGCTCGGACTCACCCGTTCCCGGACCACCCCCACCACCCAGCAGTGGTCGGGGACGGTATCGGCGGCGGACCGCTCGGCCTACGCGGCGAAACTGGCTCGACACGAATTCTGGTTCGGCACTTGCCTGATGTTCATCGCCTTCGACCAGCGCCACCAGATGTCGGCGCTTCGGCTGTGCGGTGAAGCGGCCGGGCACTTCCGGTGGGCTATCGGCCTCGGGCTGCCCGACCTACCGCCCTACGACTCGGTGCGTGAACTGCTGGCGACCGCGTCGATCGGGGAGCGTTGACGATGGAACTCACCGGAGAGCGACGGCAATGACGAATCCATGGCAATGGACCGGGTCGAACCCCTACTACTCCACGGCTTTTCAGATCCTGGATCTCGACCCCACAGCGGGCCCGTCGGCGGCCCGTGCCCGTATCGCGGCGCGGCGCAAGCGGATCGCCTTCGACGCGGGCAGGTTTCCCCTGTTCGGCACGGTGCTCACCGTGGCGCAGGTCAATGCCGCCGATGAGCAACTGGGGTTGCCGGAAACCCGGCTGGCGGCGGAATTGCTCACCCACCGGCCCGTGCCCGCCGAATCCGAGGTGGCCGAGCTCGCCGAACTACAGCAGCTCGCGGACGAACTGGACGCAGCGGTCGCCCGTGAGGCCGAGGCCGCAGCCGAGGCGGTACCCGGCGCCGTGCCGGGGCTGAACTACCAGGTCCTGCCCAAGCTGCTGCCACCCGCTCTCGGCCCCGAACTGCACGCACTGCGCTGAAACAGGAGAACACCGAATGACGCTGGTCGCCGGAATCGACCTCGGCACGACGAACTGCTGCGTGGCCATTCCGGCCGACGCCGACATCCCGAACAAACAAGCGCTGATCGACCGCCGCCGGTTGCGGCAGTTCGGGTCAGCGCTGATCCTCGCCAATCCCGACCTGTCGCTGACCACACCGTCGGCGATCTGGATCTCACCGGACGGCACCGCGCTGGTCGGTGCGCTCGCGAAACGCAAAGCGCGCCATCCCGGTTCACCGCCCGCGATGTTCTTCAAGCGCAATATGGGCACCGATCAGCCGGTCACCGCGGGGCATGCGACCATCACACCGCTGCAGGCCTCGGTGCACCTGCTGCGTCATCTCAAAACAATGGCGCAGGACGTGCTCGGTGTGCCGATCGACCGTGCCGTGATCACGGTGCCCGCATACTTCGAGACCAGCGCGAAGACACAGACCGCACTGGCGGGCGCCGAGGCCGGGCTGGAGGTGGTCGAGACGCTGATGGAACCGGTCGCGGCAGCGTTGGCGCACATGCACGAGTACCGCATGAAGGACTCCGAGGGACGCCGGTTTCTCATCTACGACCTCGGCGGTGGCACCTTCGACACCTCGGTGGTGAGCTGGGACCCGGACGGCGGATTCAGCAGTCGTTCCTTCGACGGCAACCGTTACCTCGGTGGGTACGATTTCGATCAGGCCATCGTCGACTGGATGATCGCCCAACTGCCCGGCTACGACCTCGGTTTCCGGCCGGACCAACCACGCGACGCCGAATTGCTCGCGCGATTGCTGAGTCTGGCCGAGGCGGCGAAGCACGAACTGAGCCGCGAGACGGAGACCGAAATCATCAGCCAGGACCTGGAAGATCGGTCCGGAAATCCGATGACCATCAACCTGCCCATCAGCAGGCCCGAATTCGATCGGATGATCGAAGATCATCTCCGCGCGACCCTCGACCATTGCGCCGAAGCATTGGCCAAGGCCCGGTTGAGTGACGCCGCGCTCGACGAAATCGTGCTCGTCGGCGGCTCGTCGAGAATCCCGCTGGTCGCGACGTTGCTGGAACAACGCTTCGGTATCCCACCGCGCCTGTTCCATCCGGAACTGGTCGTCGCGGTCGGTGCGGCTCTCAAGGCGGCGAGCCGCGCTACCCGTAGCTCGGTCCTGGAATTGGAACCGCTGGTGCCGCAAGGCGATTCGGTGGATATCGCCGGCCGGGTGCGGTGTCCCGACGAGCTGGGTCAACCGGTGCTCGTGCTGGTGGAGACCGCCGACGGCGCACCGCTCGAACAGCGGGTCAACGGTGACGGTGCTTTCCTGTTCATCGACGTTCCGCTGGTCGCCGAGGGCGAAAGCTCCTTCACCGTGCGAGTGCTTGCCGCCGGGCAACAAGTCGACACTGGACACCTCACCGTGACAGCACACGACGAGACGCCGGCACTCGACCTGGCGGGAGATGTGCTCGCACACGACTTCTCAGTGGAGCTGGTGGACGGTCGGCTGGCGCGAATCGTGAAGGCGGGCACCAAGATCCCACACCGCGTCAGCCAGCATCTGGAGACCGCGCGAGCGGGAACCGCTTTGCGGGTACGGCTCTACGAGGGCCGCATACCGATCGGTTCGGTGCAGATCCACGACCTGCCCGAGGATGTAGCTCCGGGAACCGCTGTCGAACTGTCCCTGGAATTCGCGGTCGGGTGGACCATTCACGCGTCGGTGCGGCTGCCGCAGCTGGACCGGGCGGCCACCGCCGTCATCGACATCCCGGTCCGTCAGGTCGCGTCGTGGACAGAGATCCGGTCGAGGACCGCACGGGCGCACGCCGCGTGGCGCCAGGTGCGTCCCGAGGTGCATCAGGCCGAGTCGGCGAAGGCGGGACCGGATCTCGAACAGCGGTTGGTCGCTGTGGAAGGGCTGATCGTCGGCGCGAAGGACCAGGCGAAAGCGCACCACATGCTGCTCGAAGCCGAGACGATCTTGCAGACCTTGCAGGAGAGCGATGGCCCCGAGGCGTATCTGGAGCCGCCGCTGGCCGATTTCGAGGACAGAATGGGCACGCTCACCAATCTGGTGGTCTGGCTCGAACGTGACCTTCCCGGCGAGGCGCAGCCGTTCCGGTACCGTCAGGACGGGGTGGCGGCCGAGGCACGGGCCGCCTACGAGGCCGGTGATTTCACCGCGTGGCGCAGGGCGAACGAGAAGCTCGACGATCTGGTCCGCGAGGTCGTGCGGACCCCGCTCATCCGGGAAATCCTGGCCGTCGGTGCGTCGCCGACGGAATACCGCGCCTGGCTGACGGGTGAGATCGAGACAGCCGATCAACTGATCCGCCGCAAGTACGACACCCTGCTGAACGATCCACGTCTGGCGTCGGCGGAGAAGTCGAAGCTGCCCACGGAGCGCGACCTCTTCCTCGGTGAGCTGCAGCTGATCGCCGCGACCGTGCGGGATGTCGACCTGTCCCGCCCCGCCGCCCGCGAGCATCTGCACACCATCTACACCGGCCGCCTGCAGCCGCTGCACGCGCGCGTCGAGCGGTGGGGCCGGGAAACCGGGATTCGCTGGCACCCTGGTGTGGCGTGAGCAGCCCCGTAGTGCTGGTGATCGGGCTCCTCGGCTCGGCGCTGGTGGTGTGGCTGGTCTGGCTGATCGTCCGCAGCAGCCGAGAGCGGCGCCGTCAGCGCGTGGTCGATCAGCTGCTGTCGGTGGCGGCGTCGGGGGATACCGCGCGGCTGCGCGAAATCGTCGAAACCGGTGCGTCCATCAATACGGTGGCAGCGCAGGGAAACAGCGCGCTGCATCTGGCGTACTACACCGGCCAGCAGGAAGCGATCGAGAATCTGCGGGCCTACGGCGCCGACGCGAATCTGCGCAATAACGAGGGACTCACTCCTGCCGAGATGAGCTCACTGGCTCAGGTAGAGAACCTGCTGCGCGAAGGCGTCTGGTATCTCAACCGCGACGGCAGCTGGCGCGATAGTGAGCGGGGGTTTCGGGTGTACACCCGGCTCGGCCAGTTTCCGGAACGGATCTACAACCCGGCAGTCGTGCGTCAGGTATTGCGGCGCGAACAGCGCAGGGAACTGCTGATCCTGGCTATCAAGCTCGGCCGGACGGGCTCCGAGGCGAAGCTGGCCCAAGCGCTGCAAGCCTTCGGCGACAAGCACATGGCCGAGGACTACCTCAACTGCGGTTCGCGATTCCTGCACGACGCAGCCGAGCAGTGGGCCAGGGCGAACAACTACCGCATCTTCAGTCGGTCGGGTTGGGCCAACGTCGGCTGGGGCCGGTTTTGAATGGACACATCAGCTAGCGGAAGTACGGATAGTTCTGCACCCAGTGGAACCCGCGACTGCGCAAGGTGAAGCTGTCGAGGTCCAGGCGTTCCAAGGTGACGACGAGCGGGCGATCGTGCAGTTCCCCGCGCAATATCAGCAGGTCGGGGGTGGGTCTCTGGGTGGATACAGTCGCGAGTGGTCCTGTCGGTCGGGCGAGTTCGAGCTGGCCGCCGGGGGAGAGCTCGGCCTCCACCGGAACGAATTCACCATCCATCCGCTGAATGGTTGCCGACCCGGGACGTTCGAAAATCAGTCGTTGCCAACGGGTTCCGTCGGTGGTGAGCGGCAGCGCGACCTGGCCGTCGACGGTGAATTCCCGCACGTCCCAGATCCCGTACAGCTCGGACTTGGGGCTACCCGCCCCGTGCTGTTCCTGCCACACCACCCACCGGTCGTACCCGCCGGCCAGCGCGACCCAGAGTCCCAGGCCCGCCACCACCCACTTCGCGATGCGGTTCTTCCGTTCTTCGGCGAAGAGCGACGGTAGCGACAGCGGCGCGCAACCACCCTGCAGTACGAAGACATCGAACAGCCGCCGCAGATAGGGTGCGAGCAGCACCACGCTGATCAACAGCAAATGCGCGGCGAGCAACTTCTCCGGGATGTCGAACGTCATGTTCAGCAGCAGGATTTGAGCCGTGCTGAGCAAGCACAACAGGGCACCGAGCACCATCGTTCGGGAGAAGAACAGCAGCAGACCCGCCACCACTTCCACAGCACCGAGCGACATCTCGTATGCGGGGGAACTGCCCACCTGCAACCACAGCACCGAGGCCGGACTGAGATCGCCGTACGGCTGCAGCAGCTGCGCCAACGACGGCCCGGGCATCTGGGTCGGGATCAGCTTCGCGAACCCGAACCCCACCATCTGCGCACCGAGGCACAACCTCAGGAAGAGGGAAAACCAGGCGGTGAGCCGGGGGTAGGCCGTGCGGCGATCGAATGCCGTCCACACTGCGGCGACAACCACCGCGAGGACCAGAAGACACAGCACCAGCACCCACACCGCCGCCTGATCACCGGCACCGGAATCCTTGTGCTGCACCGCATCGACGCCGAAGAACGTCCGGCCCACCCACCCGGTGACGGGGTCGGTCAACGCCATATCCCACGGGCTCACATAACGGCGCACCCATCGCCCGAGTATTCCGAGCAACGCGAAGGGGATATAGGTGTTCAGTAAGCAGAACAGAACGAAATAGACCACGCAGAACCGAAACGCCACGAGCGTGGCGGCGCGGGTCACCGCTGCATCCTCGGGTCCTCGGTGGGATCGGCAAACCGTGCCGGGCACCCGTTTTCCGCGGCGTCGCGGCGCAGTTCGTAGTGCCAGGGCTCGTTGTCGTAGATCTGGCACAGCCCGTAGGCGGCGCCGTGGGCGGACAACCACGCCGTCGCCGCACTGTGTCCGATGTCGATCGCGTCACCCGACACATGCGCGGAGGTTTCCGCGGTGGCCACCCATCGGGCGGCCTCGGCCTCGGACCCGTACTTGCCGACCGCCTCGTGCAGCAGCCGTGTCTGGTGTTCCGCGGACCGCCAGCCGCTGGTGACCACGAATTCCACCCCCTCGCTACCCGCGTCGACGGCGGCGCGACGGAGCGCATCGAGCAATTCGGGATCGAGATTGGCCACGGAGGGGGACTGGTCGTCGAAGACCCCGGCACCGGGCGAACCAGGGTCGCCACGTGGAATATCGATCGACAACGCGACGGCGGAGAACCGCTCCGGCGATTGGTGGACAAAGAACACCACAGCGCCTGCCGCGACAAGAGCGGCGACAGCAGTCGCTAGAATTCCCCGCATATTTCTCTGATTCATGCAGTCAGTCAAGACAATGCGGCGTTGCACGCACGTATGCGATTTTCGATACGCCGACGATATGTTCCCGCTGGAAGAATCGAGAGCGATGCGTGTACTGATCGTCGAGGACGAACCCTATCTGGCCGAGGCCATCCGCGACGGCCTGCGCCTGGAAGCCATCGCCGCCGACATCGCGGGCGACGGCGACACGGCACTGATGCTGCTCGATCTCAACACCTACGACATCGCCGTCCTCGACCGTGACATCCCCGGCCCGTCCGGCGACGAGATCGCCGAACACATCGTCGCCGCCGGCAGCGGGCTGCCGATCCTGATGCTCACGGCCGCCGATCGCCTCGACGACAAGGCAACCGGTTTCGAGCTCGGCGCCGACGACTACCTCACCAAACCGTTCGATCTGCGCGAACTGATCCTGCGCCTGCGCGCCCTCGACCGCCGGCGCGCCCACAGCCGGCCACCCGTCCGCGAAATCGCCGGCCTGCGTCTCGACCCGTTCCGTCGCGAGGTCTATCGCGACGGCCGCTACGTCGCGCTGACGCGCAAACAGTTCGCGGTGCTCGAGGTGCTCGTCGCGGCCGACGGCGGTGTCGTGAGCGCCGAGGAGCTCCTGGAGCGCGCCTGGGACGAGAACGCGGACCCGTTCACCAATGCCGTCCGCATCACCGTCTCGGCTCTGCGCAAACGTCTCGGCGAACCATGGATCATCGCGACCGTTCCCGGCGTCGGCTACCGCATCAGTACGGGGGGTGACGGTGGATAGGGCACCCGGGCTGAGTGTCCGCCTCAAGCTCACCCTCAGTTACGCGGGTTTCGTCATGCTCGCGGGCACTTTGTTACTCGTCGCCGTCCTGGTCTTCTATCTGTACTACCTGCCTGCCGGATGGATCGACACCTCCGGCAACTTCTGGATCAACCGGGGGCTGCTGCTCCGCTCGTTCGCGCCGTTCATGGCCGCCGTCTTGCTTTTCCTGATGGTCTTCGGCCTCGTCGGCGGCTGGTTCCTGGCCGGACGAATGCTCGCCCCACTCACCCGGATCACCGCCGCTGCCCGCCTGGCCGCCAACGGCTCCCTGTCGCACCGCATCCAGCTCGCCGGCACCGCCGACGAATTCCGTGAACTGGCCGACACTTTCGACGCCATGCTCGCCCGGCTGGAAGCCCACGTCACCGAGAACCAGCGGTTCGCCGCCAACGCATCCCACGAACTACGCACCCCCTTGGCGATCACCCGAACCATGCTCGAGGTGGCTCGTGACGATCCCCCCGACGACCCGGGTGATCTGATCGAACGCCTCCACACCGTCAACAGCCGGGCCATCGATCTCACCGAAGCCCTGCTCGTGCTCAGTAGAGCCGACCAGCGGTCGTTCACACCCGAGCCCGTCGACCTGTCCCTGCTCGCCGAAGAAGCCACCGAGACGCTGATCCCCTTCGCCGAAAAGCACGGCGTCACCCTCGAAACCGCAGGCGAGCCGACCCCCACCGTCGGCTCGCACGCCCTGCTCCTGCAGCTGACGACGAACCTCGTTCACAACGCGATAGTCCACAACCTGCCCGGCGGCACCGCGTGGACAACCACTCGGCACCAGCCTGATTCGGTGCTCCTCACCGTCGAGAACACGGGCGAAAACCTCACTCCACGAACGGTTTCCACACTCGTCGAACCGTTCCAGCGTGGGTCCGAACGCATTCGCACCCACGATTCCGGCGTCGGCCTGGGACTGGCCATCGTCGACAGCATCACCCGAGCCCACGCGGGCACTCTCACTCTCACCCCGCGCCCGGGCGGTGGGTTGCGCGTGTCGGTGCAGCTGCCTGCTCGTTAGATCGTCGGGCAGGTGCAGCGGGCGGCGGTCACGCTGCTGGAGCCCGAAATGCGCGCAGCGTGACATCGACAAGGGAATCGGCGTATTCGGCGGTGAGCGGCCCGGACCTGTGGAGCCACCGTTGGAACAACGGGGCGTAGAGCACCTCCAGGACCAGGTCGAGATCAGCGCCGGGGTCGAGTTGGCCGGCCCGCTGTGCGCTGCGCAAGCGGGCCTTCTTCGCTTCGTCCACCGGACGCGCGAGCTTCTCGCGGAACTGGGCAGCGAGCTCGGGGTCGTTGACGATCTCGACCTCGAGGGCGCGAATCGGACGCTCGAAATCCGGGTCTGCGAACTCCGCGGCGGTGGCACGCATGACCAGCTTCAGGTCGGCCTCGATGTCCCCGGTGTCGGGTAGCTCCATCTGTGGCCCGTCCCCTGTTGTGCTCAGATCCAGGAACGAGTCGAAGATGACAGCTCCCTTGGACGGCCACCACCGGTAGATCGTCTGCTTGCCCACCCCGGCGCGTGCCGCGATCGCTTCGATGGAGACCTTCGTGTAGCCGACCTCGGAGATCAATGCGCGGGTGGCCGCGAGGATGGCTTGGCGCGAACGCTCGCTGCGCCGCGAACTTCCCTGAGCATCGGTCATGGGGGCAGCTTATCAATCAACCGAGACGAGACGGTTCGGTTGACAACGAAGGCGCCCCGAGTCAAGATAACCGAACCGAGACGGTCCGTCTCATGTGAGGAAAGGGGTCGACATGACCACCGGCAAGGTTTGGTTCATCACTGGTGCATCTCGGGGTCTTGGCCGCGCATTCGCTGAGGCAGCACTGAGTGCGGGGGATCGCGTGATTGCCGTCGCCCGCAACATCGATCCGCTCGACGATCTGGCTGCCAGCTATCCGCAAACGCTGGTGCGATTCCCACTCGACGTCGCCGACCGTGCGGCGGTATTCGACGGCGCGCGCCAGGCGTTCGATGCCTTCGGAAGGCTCGACGTGGTGGTCAACAACGCGGGCGGGATGCTTTACGGCATGGTCGAGGAAGCGACAGAAGAGCAGATCAGAGCTCATCTCGACGTGAATTTCTTCGGCGCCGTCTGGGTGTCCCAGGCGTTTCTTCCTTATCTGCGCGCGCAGGGTGGCGGCCGCATCTTGCAGGTCACGTCGATGGGTAGCGCCGGTGGCATGGCAACGGTCGGCTTCTACGGTGCGGGCAAGGTGGCATTGGACTCGCTGAGCGAAGCGCTGGCCATGGAGGTCGACCGGCACGGTATCAAGGTCACCATCGTCGAAATGGGTGGTTACGCAACCGATTTGTTCACCACAGGCATGACTCTGACCGAACCTCTGCCGCACTATGGTGACCTGCGTACCGAACTCGAAGAGATGTGGGGCGAGGAATCAGGTCCGGATCCGAGCACCGCCGCCCCGGTGATCCTGGAATTGGCAGCACTGCCGGACCCGCCCCGGCGCCTGATCGTCGGCAGCCGCTCCTTCGACCAGGTCCGAGAACTGGACCGAACCCGGGCCGGTTTGTACCAGGAGTGGGAACATCTGAGCCGAATGGCGCCGGGCTGATCGACTGCACGACGCCGACCCGAACTATTGCTCGGGTCGGGCGGCGCGTGTCTCAGGCAGTGAAGGATTCGGGGCCGAAGCGACCCCAGGCCACGAACGCGGCCGCCGCGAGGTAGACGAAATTCAGGGCGACGTATTTGTATTGCCCATAGCGGGCGTGGGTGATCATCGCCCCGATCATCAACAGCACCCAGCATGCGGCGGTGACGGGCACCATCACCGGTGCGATATCGAGCACGGCGGGCAGAATCAGTCCGGCCGCTGCGAGGATCTCGAGGACTCCGAGGGTCCTGACGAAACCGCTGCCTGCGTGTTCGGTC
This sequence comes from Nocardia sp. GTS18, assembly GCF_013839555.1. NCBI lineage: Bacteria > Bacillati > Actinomycetota > Actinomycetes > Mycobacteriales > Nocardiaceae > Nocardia > Nocardia sp. GTS18. The sequence goes on from NZ_JACBIU010000012.1 coordinate 86,134, forward strand.
CATCCGCCGCCGGATTTTCTGCCGAGTTCATCGAGTTTGTCCTTGGGCATGAATGTTTTCGTGATGCCGCCCAGCAAGGCGAGTGCGGCGAGCAGCCCGGTGGTGATCCAGAGTGTGAGGTTCATGGAGTTCTCCTTCGGATGAGGGTCGAGGCGAGCCCGTCGCGCATCAGACACCGCCGGCACCGGTGGCGTGACACCGCTGCGGCGTGACGTGACCTGCCTCACTGCGGTGTCACAGCGCGCGGTTATGCGGTGTCTCGTGTCCACACCGCCGGGGAGAGATGGTCGGCAGGTCATCCTGATTCCCTGAGGGACCGAGGAAGAGGACAACGCAGCGCACACTCCACCGAACGACGGGTCACCGGAACCGGCGACCGCAGCCTTTGTCGCGCACCGCAATCTGCTGTTCACCGTTGCCTACGAGATGCTCGGATCGGCCGCCGACGCCGAAGACGTTCTGCAGGAGACGTGGCTGCGCTGGAGCAAGGTCGATCTGGGGCAGGTGAGCGACCAGCGGGCCTATCTGGTGCGGATCACGACCCGGCAGTCACTCAATCGGCTGCGCACGATCAGCCGTCGCAAGGAATCCTATGTGGGTCCGTGGCTGCCCGAGCCGCTGCTGACCGCGCCGGACGCGGCTGCCGACCTCGAACTCGCCGAGAGTTTGTCGATGGCGACGATGCTCATCCTCGAAACGCTGTCACCGACCGAACGCGCGGTCTTCGTGCTTCGCGAGGTATTCGAGATCGGCTACGACGATATCGCCGTCGCGGTGGGCAAAACGCCCACCGCCGTCCGCCAGATCGCGCACCGCGCCCGCAGACACGTCGATGCCCGCCGCCCCCGAATGACGGTCTCGGCCGCCGAAACCCGGGCCGCACTCGAGTCGTTCCGCAGTGCCCTCAACTCCGGTGACCCGCAAGCCATGCTGGACGTCCTCGCCCCCGAGGTCGTCCTCGTCAGCGACGGTGGTGGGGTCAAGCGCGCGGCATTGCGGCCCGTCACAGGCGCGGAGAACGTGGTCCGCTACATCCTCGGCGGAATCGGCAGGACCCAGGCCTCGATCGTCATCGATCTCACTCTGCTCAACGGCAGCCCGGCCCTGGTCTTCCGATTGGACGGCGAGATCGATGGAGTCATGGCGTTCCGGGTCGACAACGACCGCATCACCGGCCTCTATTTCGTCCGCAACCCACACAAACTGACCCGGATCGAATCGGAGACGCCCTTGACCCTGCGCTGACCCAGACCCACGCAGCAGCGCGATTCGCGAGTCATGTGCGCGCGGTAGCTGCCGTCGATACCGGTACTCCGCGACACCGCCCACGGCGGACGGGATCGTGTCGCGCCCGAACGGAGACCGCAGGCTGCCCTGGCCGGGACAGGAATCAGGTTGTCGGCCAGGCCACTTCGTCGATCGCGAGCCACGGAGCCTTCGCGACGACGGTCGGGGTCATGTCGGTGATCGCCTTGGTGCGACGATGAAAATGCGATTGGTCGACATAGCCTGCCTCGACGGCGGCGTCCGCGGGCGAGCGCCCTGCCACCAGGAGGTGGGCGGCATGGTCGAAGCGGACCAGGTCGGACGCGTGCTTGGGCGAGACCCCGATACAGGTCCGGAAGCGGGACCAGAGTCGCTGGCGGGTCCAGCCGGTCTCCGCGGCAAGGGTCTCGATGCGGATCCGGCCTCGGCTGCGGACGATCCGGTCCCAGGCGTACGTGATCTCGGGTGCTACACCGAAACCGCGACGCACCCGGTTTCGCAGGAATGCGGCCACGATGGCGAACCGCTCGTTCCACGACGGCGTCGCACGGAGCCGCTCGGTAAAAATGGCAGTTTCGCTGCCCCACAGGTCCGGCAGCGGTGTCACAGTGCCGCCGATGATGCCGGTGTCGTGAAGAATCGCTGCGGCAACGACGGGGGACATGCGGATCTGCAGGACGTCACCGACGCCTGTGCTGGTGATGCGTAGCGGGCCTGCGTGGAGGCCGATGATCACGTTCCCGACGACCCGGCGTCCGAGAACGTCGTACCCGACTCCGTGTTCGCTGAGGTCGAGCAGGAGCGTGACCGAGGGATGCGGGATCATGGTGATTTCCACGGCGGCATCCCCGTGGTACCGGAATCCCGCCATCTGGATTCCCGGCATCGGCACTCGGCCCGGCACAGCGACATCGACCCGACTCCAGTCCCATCGGCTCGCTGCGCTCATGCATCCCAGGCTAACCGGAGTGAAATGGTCTGACATTTGTCCAATACGGCGTAACAGGTCGACGGCAAAGCTGGTGGTATGAGCGAATCGAGTCCCACCAAGCCACGCGAGGACACGACAATCCGCGGGTTGCACGTCGTCGTCGACGGGAGCCCGGCCGCACCGCCCCTGCTGCTCGTTCACGGCTCGGGCGCAACCGGTTCGATGTGGGCACCGGTGGTGCCGTCGCTCGCCACGAAATATCGGGTGATCACGATCGACCTGCCGGGATGTGGCCGGTCCGAAGCGGCGTCGACGTACGCCGTTGCGCAACAAGCGGATCGGGTGGCGAAGGTCTTGGACGAGCTCGGCGTCCGAAATCTGAGGGTGGTCGGTCACTCCAGCGGCGGGTATGTCGCGACTGCCCTCGTCGAGAGTCGTCCCGATCTGGTCGGCGAGCTGGTCCTGGTCAGCACGGGGCCGAATCCGGCAGCGCTGCTCCCTGAGCCCGCGATCGTCCGGGCACTCACCTCGCCGCCGTTCGGTCCGTTCGTATGGGCGGTGCGCACCGATTCGATGATCCGTCGCGGACTGGAAGCGACTGCGGCGACGACGATCACGGTGCCCGACGGGGCCGTGGCCGACTTGCGCGCGATGTCGTATCGAACTTTCCGTGCGATTCTTTCCGCCAACGTCGACTACCTCGCGGCGCGGCCCGTACCCCAGCGCCTCATCGACGCCGGAAAGCCCCTCCTCGTGATCTTCGGGGATTCCGATCCTCGCTGGGACCCGGCGTCGGCGCACCACTACGAGGCGGTGCCGGGTGCCGAGCTGAAATACCTTCGCGGAGTCGGGCATCTCGCGATGCTCGAGGCCCCCGACGCCCTCGCCCGCTCGATCCTCGACAGCGCGGTGTCCTAGCAGGTTTCCCAGCGCACCGACGAGATGTTGCTGCCGATGGGGAGCTCGGTCTCCGTGTCGCCGATGAATTGGTGTCCGGCTACGCCTACGGAGTCCCCGGTGAAGTCTGGGTCGGTGTAGAAGCAGACGTTCTGATCGGTGTTGTTGAACAGGCTGTTGACGTTCTGGAAGTACGGCTGCTCCAGCCCGGCGATGTTCTGCCCCGCACCCAGGGTCAGCGCTCGGCCTCCGGCGTCAGGATCGACCCACAGGCAGAGCTTGCCCTCAGGACAAGGTTGAGCGGCGGCCGGTGCCGCGTAAAGGACCGTACCGGTGGTGGCGGCCGCCGCGGCGACTGTGAGGGCGGCGAGGATTCTCCGGACAGACATCATGGGCTGCTCCTGTCGATACGAGGGGTGGTGTAGGTGGGGATCGCACTTCGACGAGAGTTATGCGATCAGTCTATGACCGGCCGCCGGGTGGGTCCTTATGCTCGCTCGGGTCCGCGAGCCGCGAGCCGGGCCACGGGCGTTGATCAGCACGACCTGGCAGAAACCGAACGCGCATGGCCGATCTCGGGCCCGTCTCGGCGTCGCGTGTCGTGTTCTGGTTTCACGGTCACTCGGTTAGGTTCGCCCTGCTCGCGTGTCTCGAATGCGCATTGACCCTGTCGGCAGCGGGATGCGATAGCACAGCCACAGGTAGCCGACGACGTCCTGATCGCCTCGAAAAGAACCTGAAGGAGACGACCGTGCGATTCGCCCGTGTTCTCGCTGTGCCCACAGCCGGACTTGTTCTCGGTACCGCCCTCACACTCGTTGCCGCGTCGCCTGCTCTCGCGGAGGACACCGGATTCGAGATCGCCGCCTTCAGCTGCCCCGAACCCGACGGACTCTTCCCTTATCCCGGAGACGTCACGAAGTACGTCGAATGCTCGAACAACGTGCCGACCGTGCAGACCTGTCCGAATGGCCTGAACTGGAATCACAAAGGGCAATACTGCGATTGGCCTGCCGATGCCGGCGCGGTATCCGATCACGGAAAGACCGTCGGCGGCGGTCAGCGGGCGCGGGCGCTCCAGCGTCCGTCGTAGCGGACTTCGATCGGGTGGGCGAAGGCCGTGGAGACGTGGGCGGTGGTGATGACCTCGGTCACCGGGCCCGCGGCGACGGTGTGGCCGTCGGCGATGAGCAAGGCGTGGGTGGTGGTGCTCGGCAGTTCCTCGAGGTGATGGGTGACCAGGATCGAGGCGACTTCGGGGTGGGTTCGATCGAGGCTGTCCAGGGTGGTGAGCAGTTGTTCGCGGGCGGCCAGGTCGAGGCCGGTGGACGGTTCGTCCAGGAGCAGGACCCGGGGGTCGCTGATCAGGGCCCGGGCGATGAGAGTGCGGCCGCGCTCACCCTGGGAAAGGGTGGGCCAGAGGTCGTCGGCCTTGCCGGACAGGCCGAGAGTGTCGATGATCCGCTCGGCTCGGGTCAGGTCGCCGGAACTCGGTGACCAGCGCATCGGTGTGTCGATCGTGCCCGTGACGCCGGTGAGCACGACCTCACGCACCGAGAGGGCGTGCGGCAGCCGATGCCGCGGGTTCACATGCCCGATCGAGCGCCGCAGCCGAGCCAACTCGACCCGCCCGAACTGCTCCCCGAGCACCCGCACGATCCCCGTCGTCGGAAATGTGACAGCACCGCAGAATCCCAGCAGTGTGCTCTTGCCCGCCCCGTTGGGCCCCAGAAGCGCCCAGTGCTGTCCGGCACGCACCGTCAGCGAGATCCCGTTGATGATCTTCTTGCCGTCCCGGCGGAAGGTCACATCGTCCAGTTCGATCACGGGGCTGGCGGTCATGTGAAGGCCTCCTTCAGGGCGGAAAGGTGAGTGCGGCTGAATTCCGCTGCGGCAGTTGGTGTTCGATCCGCGATCGCCTGCGCGAGTTGCTCGTGTGCGTGCTGGTCGTCCTGCTCGGAGCGGACCGGGCGAAGCTCGAGCATGTCGATCATGGCCAGACGTAGACGCGGAAGAAGGCTGTCGAAAAGCTGTGTGAGGACATCGTTGTGCGCGGCGACGACGACCGCACGGTGGAAGGCCATGTCGGCATCGACGTGATCGGCGACGGGCCGACCTTCGACGCGGCGTTGCGCCAGGGTTCGCCGGATTGCTCGCAGGTCGGCGGGTGTCCGTCGTTGGGCGGCGAGGGCCGCGGCCTCCGCCTCGATGGCGATGCGGGCCTCGATCACCGCGACGATGGTGGCGCCACGCAGCACCACATCCCAGTCCTCGGTGACGTCGAGCGCGGTGACGAACACACCGGCGCCCTGCCTGCTGTCGAGCACCCCTTTGCCCGCGAGTTCCCGGATCGCCTCACGCACGGTCGACCGCCCGACCCCCAATTGCGCGGCGAGCAAGGTCTCGCCCGGTAATCGATGCCCCAAGGGCCACTCGCCCGCCCGGATCCGTGCGAGCAGCAGTTCGGCCGCTTGTGCCGCCAGTGGCTGGCGCCTTACCTGCGGTATCACCCGAGGACCTCTCTACTTGTCTGAGGAGTTGTGGTAGAAGTGTACCCATCATGACCTACACCGCGCTCCTCCTCGGCCGCCACGGCGGGGCCTGACGACCGGCCGCCCCGCCGTGGGGCTCCGTCGTGGCCGGTCTCCGTCGTCTTCGGCCCTGGATGGCCGGGAAGTAGAGCAAGTCATGACTGAATTCCCCACCCTGACAACACCTTCGGGTTCTCTCGCCGATGGTGCGCCCGCATGGAACCGGCAACGTCACTCGGCGATGCCGTCGTATCGATATCGAGATGTCCACCGTCGCGTGAAAGTGCCTGCCGGGCATCGCGACTGGCCGAGCGCGCGGATCACCACCGCGCCACTCTGGGTCCCGGTCGACCTGCGCGACGGCAACCAGGCACTGGCCGAACCGATGGATCCAGCGCGCAAACGCCGGTTCTTCGAACTCCTGGTCACCATGGGCTACAAGGAGATCGAGGTCGGCTACCCGTCCGCGTCGCGAACCGACTTCGACTTCGTTCGTCTGCTTGCCGAGTACCCCATCGCGCCGCCGGATGTGGCACTGGTCGTGTTCACTCCGGCTCGTCGCGACCTGATCGCACGGACCGTCGAGTCGGTCCGCGGCATCACCAACGACGTGATCATCCACCTGTACACGGCCACGGCGCCGGCCTGGCGCGAAATGGTTCTCGGCAAGGACAGGAAGCAGCTGCGCGAATTGATCGTCACCGGCGCCCGCGATGTCCTGGAACTGGCAGGCGAGCTGCCGAATGTCCGGTTCCAGTTCTCGCCGGAAGTGTTCAACCTGACCGAACCGGATTTCGCCCTCGAGATCTGCGACGCCGTCACCGAGTTGTGGGAGGCGACCTCGCGCCGCCCGGTCACACTGAATCTGCCCGCGACCGTGGAGGTGGCCACGCCGAACGTCTACGCCGACCAGATCGAATACATGCACCGCAATCTCGCCCGGCGGGACGCGGTGATCCTGTCGGTGCACCCGCACAACGATCGGGGGACCGGTGTCGCCTGCGCCGAGCTGGCCGTCCTGGCCGGTGCCCAACGGGTGGAGGGCTGCGTCTTCGGCAATGGTGAGCGCACCGGGAATGTCGATATCGCCACCCTGGCGCTGAACCTGCACGCACAAGGGGTCGACCCGATGATCGACTTCTCCGATATCGACGAGATCCGCCGCACCGTCGAGTACTGCACACGTCTGCCCGTCCACGAACGGCACCCGTACGTGGGCGATCTTGTACACACGGCGTTTTCCGGTACCCATCAGGATGCGATCGGCAAAGGCATGGCCGAGCATTGTGAGCGGGCAGCGTCCCTCGGCGTGCACGAGCGCGAAGCGGAATGGCGGGTGCCGTATCTGCCGATCGACCCCACCGACCTCGGCCGCTCCTACGATGCCGTGATCCGGGTCAACTCACAGTCGGGCAAGGGCGGTATCGCCTACCTGTTGCACACCGAATACGGTCTCGAGCTGCCGCGCCGCCTGCAGATCGACTTCGCGCAGCGGGTGCAGGAATACACCGACGACACCGGCGCGGAGATCAGCGCCGAAGAACTCCGCGCCCTGTTCGAGCAGAGCTACACCGCCGTCGAGCGTCGAATCACGTTGGTACAGTGGGAGTTCGTCGACGGAACCACCGAAATCGTCCTGGGCGCACACGGCACCGAGCACCACTCGACCCACGAGGCGAGCCCGGTCGATGCCCTGGCCACTGCTCTCGGCGAGACCGCCGACTCCATCGAGATCCTCGGCCTCACCCAGCACGCCGCGGCTGACGGCACCGCTGTGAGCTACGTCGAATATCGAGCCGGGGGCAGGACCGGATGGGCATTCGGCCTCGGCGCCTCGCCCGTCGCAGCGTCGCTCGAGGCGGTGATGAACGCCGCGAACGCGGTGCCATAGGAAGAGGCGCGGCCAGGTTCACCGACCGGCAATGCGCGCGGCGACCGCTATTCATCACCGGTTATCCGGCCTCGATAGCGTGGTGGTACTCGGAAGGAGCCGGCGTCATGGAATTCCGACATCTCGTTTCGTTTATCACCATCGCCGAAGAGTTGCATTTCGGTCGCGCAGCGCAGCGCCTCCATCTGACCCAACCAAGTCTCAGTGCCCAGCTGCAGAAGCTGGAGAAATCCCTCGGCGTCCAGCTCGTCGCCCGGAACTCCCACGAGGTCCGGCTGACCCCCGCTGGGCGCGAGTTCGAAAGCCAGGCCCGCCTGATCGTCGCTCAGCTCGACCGCGCCGCCCAGGCGGCCAAGGCCACCGCCGAGGGCAGGGCGGGCAGCCTCAGCATCGGCTACAACCTGCCCGCCAGCAGGCATGTGCTGCCGGAGGCACTCACCAGGATGACCGAACGGCACCCCGACATCGTGGTGTCGCTGTGGGAGAAGCGGACCGGCCCCCAGCTGGCCGCCCTCGCCGACGGTTCCCTCGATGTGGCCCTGGTCTACGGGCATCCCAGTACCGCCGATTTCCGCTATCGCCGCCTGCTGCACCGGGTTCCGCTCGTCGCGGTAGTCGGCCGCCGACATCGGTGGGCCGACCGGCCCGGTGTCCCGTTCGCGGAACTACAGAGTCAGGATTGCGTGCTGTTCGCCCGCGAACAGTGTCCGGCGATGTACGACACCATCCTGCGGTCGGCGGCCGAAACCAGGATCTCGCTCAATGTCACGCATTCGGCCGACGACCCCGGCGCGACCGCGCACATGGTCTCGGTGCGACCACTCGTCGGATTCGCCTCGTTGCCGCGCGCGATTTCGATGGGAATGGGTGTGCCGGGCAGTAGTTCGGTGGCGGTGAAATTGTTCGATCCGGTACCGACCCTTGATTTGCACGCCGTCTGGCGGGCCGACGAACCGAATCCCGCGGTCGCGTTGTTCCTGGAATGCGTGGAATCGGCACAACTCGATGATGTCCGCGCATTGTCGGCCTGAACCCCTCGATAGGACATGACTTTCGTGCGGTAGGAACAGCGAGTACGGCAGCGACGGAAATGGTTGACGCCGTGAAGAATTCGATTCGTGAACACAGTGTCTGCTACCTCGAACGGATTCGTTCCGGCCGATTCGTCCAGTCTGTACGCGATTGTTTCCGACGCGGCGCGGCGTGATCCGGCCCGCCCGTCACTGTGTGCCGCCGACGGCACCCAGCTGACCACCGGCGAGCTCGACACCCGGGTCCGCGGGCTCGCCTCGGCCCTGCTCGACCGGGGGGTCGTGGCGGGGGACCGGGTGGCCGTGCTCGGCCGCACGAGCCTGGAATGGGCGCTGCTCGACTGCGCGGCCATGGCTGTCGGCGCGGTGATCGTGCCGGTGTATCCGACCTCTTCGCCGGCGCAGATCGCACACATCCTGAGCGACAGCGGAAGCCGGTTCCACGCGGCCGAGACCGCTGACGACGCAACCCGTCTGACCGACGCCGGCGCGGGCGGCGCGGTGTGGTCGTTCGCCGAGATCGGGTCGTGGGCCGAGTCCGCCGAGCACGCCGACCTCGACTCGCGGATCGCCGCGGTGGGCGCCGCCGATCTCGCGATGATCGTTTACACCAGCGGCACTACCGGCCTGGCCAAGGGCTGCATGATCAGCCACCGCAACATGTATGTCACCGCCGCGAACACCGCGCGCCAGACCGAGGGCATCTTCGACGGCACGACGGTGCTTGCGCTGCCGCTCTCCCACGTCTTCGGCCAGACGATCCTGTTCGCCTGCCTGTACGGCGGCAGCCGGACCCATCTGCTGCCCGGCGTGCCCGACCTGGTCCCGGCGCTGGTGACGCTGCGCCCGACCTTCCTCGCCCTGATTCCGTACGCGCTGGAGAAGATTCGCAAACACGTCCGCGCGCTGCTCACCGAAGGGCAGGAGGCCGAGGCTGTCGAGCGTGGTCTGAGGCTCCTGGCCGAGGGCGCCGCGCCCACCGCCACCGACGACGCCGTCACGGCCGCGTTCGGCGGGCGGCTGCGCTATGTGATCTCCGGTGGCGCCTCCCTCGACGACACCACCGTCGGCTTCTACGCCGGGTTCGGTGTGGTGATCCTGAACTGCTACGGCCTCACCGAGGCGGCCACCGCGGTCACCGTGAGCGCACCGTCCACCAACCGGCTCGGCACCGTTGGCCGTCCCATCCCGGGCACCGAAGTCGGCATCGGCGCCGACGGCGAAGTCCTCGTCCGCGGCCCGCACGTCTCGCCCGGCTACTGGGGCGCGGCCGCCGACCAGCGGCCCGTCGACGCCGACGGCTGGCTGCACACCGGCGACATCGGCGAACTCGACGACGGGCACCTGCGGATCACCGGGCGCAAGAAGGAGATCCTGGTGACCTCCGGCGGCAAGAACGTGGCCCCGACCCCGCTCGAGGACCGGGTGCGGCTGCATCCACTGGTGAGCAACTGCATGGTCGTCGGTGACGGTCGCCCGTTCGTGACGGCGCTGATCACCCTCGACGCCGAGCGGTACGCGAAGTGGCGCGCCGAGCATCCCGGCGACGATCCCGCCGAGACGATCCAGGCCGCCGTGGACCAGGCGAATTCCCTGGTGTCGCGGCCGGAATCCATTCGCGCATTCCGCATCATCGACGGCGATTTCACCGTCGACGCCGGCCTGCTCACCTCGTCGTTGAAATTGCGCCGGGCCGCGATCGCCGAAACCTGTTCCGCCGAAATAGATCAGCTCTACGTGTCACGCGGGTAACGCGACACGAAATTCTCCCACCTGTCCCGCCGACGATAGCCGGGACCGATCGGCCGATGAATTGCGGTGCCCCCAGTGGTTTCCGTATTCCACCGGCGACAGACTCGAAATCGGAATTCGACCACCGAAAGTGATCACATCATGTATGACGTCATCGTCGTCGGAACCCGGGTCGCGGGTTCGCCCCTGGCCATGCTGCTGGCCCGTCAGGGCCACCGCGTGCTCGCCGTGGATCGCGCGAGTTTTCCCAGCGACACCCCGTCCACGCACTACATCCACCAGGCCGGTCTCGGCTTTCTGAAGTCCTGGGGTCTGCTCGACGCCGTGGTGGCCACCGGCTGCCCGCCGATCCGGCACCTGAACTTCACCTACACCGACATCGAGATCCCGGGCATGGCCGATCCGTCGGCCGACGGCATCGACGCCGTGTACTGCCCGCGCCGCACCGTGCTCGACAAGATCCTGGTCGACGCGGCGGGGGAGTCCGGCGCCGAGGTGATCGAGGGCTTCACCGTCACCGGTCTGGTGCGCGATGGTGACCGGGTCGCCGGTATCCGCGGCCGCGTCGGCGAGGGTCCCGAGCAGGAGTTCCGCGCGAAACTGGTCGTCGGCGCGGATGGTTCGAACTCCCTCGTCGCCAAAGAGGTCGGTGCGGCCACCTACGAGGGTTCGCCCGCGGCCTGCTTCGTCTACTACTCGTACTACGAGGGCGTGGACTGGGGCATGCACCATCGCACCGGGTTCGGTGAGCAGCAGTTCGCATCCTGGCCGACCAACGACGGCCTGGCCCTGGTGGCGGTCATGCGTAAGCGCGACCGCTTCCGTGACTTCCGTACCGATCCCGATGCCGGGGTGCAGGAGATCGTCGAGCAGATCGACCCGGAGATCGGCGCGCGGTTGCGCGAGACCGGCAAGCGCGTCGAGCCGTTCCGGCCGATGCTCTACCCCGACAACTACCGTCGCCAGTCCTTCGGTCCCGGCTGGGCGCTGGTCGGCGACGCCGGATACCACAAGGACCCGTTCACCGGCTGGGGCATCACCGACGCCTTCAAGTACGGCCAGCTGCTGGCCGACCTGGTGCACGAAAGCCTCTCGGGCGCACGCTCGTTCGAGGAGACACTGCCAAAGTACCAGCGTGAGCGCGACGCCCAGAGCGCCAGCACCTACGAGCTCACCCAGTCGATCTCCGAGCTCACCCTCACCCCCTACTACGACTCGGTGTTCCGCGCGGCCAGCCGCAGCGAGCACTACTCCAAGAAGTTCTTCGGGCTGATCGCCGGGCTGTACCCGCCGGACAAGTTCTTCGGTGAGGCCGAGCTCACCGCACTCTACGAGGAAGTGGACTTCCCGGTCGCCGACCGGCACGTGGTGAATACCGGGGTGTCGGCGTGATCGCGGCCGGCCTGACGGCGCTCGGAGACAGCTTCGTGGAGGGCCGTGGCGACCCCGCCGCGGCGGGCGGCTACCGCGGCTGGGTCTCGCGCCTCGGCGGTCAGCTCGGATTGCGGCCAACCACGATTCGCAACTTCGGCACGCACGGCGCCACCACCGGCGATGTCGTCGCGAGCCAGCTCGCACCGGCGACCTCGGCGGCGCGGGCCGGCCTCTACGGCGTGGTTGTCGGCGTGAACGACCTGGTCAGCGCATACGACGAGGCTCGTTTCGCCGACAACCTGCACACCATCTTCACCACCTTGCGGGCCGAAGATGCCACCGTGTTCACCGCGAGTTACCCCGACATCCCCGCCCGCCTGCCCGTGCCGGACGGTTTCCGCGCCCTGCTGCGCGAGCGTTTCACCGCCGCCAACGATGCCCTCGCCCGGGTCACCGACGACACCGGCACCCTGCTTCTCGATATCGCCGCCAGGCCCGAATGGGCCCGGCCCGAGGTGTGGACCGCCGACGGTCTGCACCCGAGTCCGGTGGGCCACCGCCTGTTCGCCGCCGCCGCGGCCGAACTGATCGCCTCGGCCACCGCCACCACCGTCGCCGCCTGAGAGGAACCCTTTCGTGACCGTCGAACGACGCCTGGCACGCGACCCGATCGCCATTGTCGGGATGTCGGGTCTGCTGCCCAAGGCACACACCCACCGCGAGTACTGGCAGAACATCATCGACGGCGTCGACTGCACCTCCGAGGTGCCCGCGTCGCGCTGGAGCTTGGACGACTACTACGACGCCGACCGTTCGGCGCCGGACAAGACCTATTCGCGACGTGGCGCTTTCCTGCCCGATGTCGCGTTCGATCCGCTCGAGTTCGGGCTGCCGCCGAACCAGCTCGAGGTCACCAGCACCATGCAGACCCTGAGCCTCGGGGTGGCCCGTGACCTGCTGGCCGATGCCGGCGCGACCGGTTCGCAGTGGTACGACCCCGCGCGCACCGGCGTGGTGCTCGGCACCACCGGCCCGGTGCCGCTGATGCACCCGCTCGCCGCGCGCCTGTCGACGCCCGTGCTTGCGGAGGCGGGGCGGTCGATGGGACTGTCCGAGAGCGACGTCGGCGAGATCTCACGCCGGTTCGTCGCCGCGTTCGCGCCCTGGGAGGAGAACTCCTTCCCCGGCCTGCTCGCCAATGTGGTGGCGGGCCGGGTGGCCAACCGGCTCGGGCTCGGTGGCATGAACTGCACCGTCGACGCGGCCTGCGCGGCCTCGCTGGCCGCTATCCGGACCGCGATCGCCGAACTGCAGGACGGTCGTGCCGACATGATGATCACCGGCGGCGTCGACACCGAGAACTCGATCTTCATCTACCTGTGCTTCAGCAAGGTCGGCGCGCTCTCGCCGACCGGCCGGATCAGCCCGTTCTCCGCCGAGGCCGACGGCACCCTGCTCGGCGAGGGCATCACGATGCTCGCCCTGCGCCGCCTCGCCGACGCGCGCCGCGACGGCAACCGGATCTACGCGGTGATCCGCGGTCTCGGCTCCTCCAGCGACGGTCGCTCCAAGAGCATCTACGCGCCGCGCGCGGAGGGGCAGCGGGTCGCGCTGGACCGCGCCTACGCCGACGCGGAATGCTCACCCGCCGATGTCGAGCTGATCGAGGCGCACGCGACCGGCACCGCCGTCGGCGACAAGACCGAGCTGACCGCCTTGAAAGGGCTGCTCGCCGAGGCGAGTTCGGAGACCGGTTTCGCGGCGCTCGGCAGCGTGAAATCCCAGATCGGGCACACCAAGGGCGCCGCGGGCACGGCCGGGGTGATGAAGCTGGCGCTGGCCCTGCACCAGAAGGTGCTGCCCTCGACGATCAATGTCGACGCGCCCAACAGCGAGATCGACGCCACCCGGACGCCCTTCTACGTCAACACCATGACCCGGCCCTGGGTGCGCGACCCGCAGCGCCCGGTGCGCCGGGCGGCCGCCTCGGCGATGGGCTTCGGCGGCACCAACTTCCACATCGTCCTCGAGGAAGCCGACCAGACGCGCGGGCAGGTCTTGCACCGGGTGCCGCGCGCGCACCTGTGGCACGCCCCCGATGTCGCCGCGCTGATCGACGTCGTGCGCAGTACCCCCGGCACCGACGGCGGTGACATTCCGGCCGGGCACGCCAGGATCGGCTTCGTCTCGGTCGACGACGACACCGCCGCCGATCTTCGGACGCTGGCGGTCGATGAAATGGTGCGCAATCCCGATGCCGCGCACTGGGACCACCCCGAAGGCGTGTACTTCCGCGCAGCCGCCGTACAGGACCCGAAGGTCGGCGTGCTGTTCGCGGGGCAGGGCAGCCAGTACGTGGACATGGGCCTGGACACCGTGCTGAACAACCCGCCCGTCGGGGCGGCGTTCGACGAGGCCAACGCCGCGTTCGTCGGTGCCGAGCAGCGGCTCGGCGCGGTGGTGTTCCCGCCGCCCGCGTTCACCGAGCAGACCCGGACTGAGCAGGAATCCGCCCTGCGCCGTACCGAATTCGCGCAACCCGCCATCGGCGCGCTCGCGGCCGGGCAGTTCCGGGTGCTCACCGAATTCGGGCTCAGGGCTCACGGTTATCTCGGCCACAGCTTCGGTGAGCTGACCGCGCTGTGGGCCTCCGGCGCGCTGAGTACCGAGGACTTCTTCGGTCTGGCCAGGGCGCGTGGCGCGGCGATGACGGTCGCCGACGACGCGGAGGCAGGCACGATGGTGGCCGTCAACGCGGCCCGTGACGAGGTCGCCGAGGTGATCGCCGATCTCGACGACGTGTGGATCTGCAATCACAACGCGCCCGACCAGATCGTGGTCGGTGGTGGACCCGACGGCATCGCCGCCTTCACCGCGCGCAGCGCCGAGAAGGGCTGGGCGACCCGGGATCTGCCGGTGGCGGCTGCCTTCCATACCCCGTATGTGGCGCACGCGGTCACCGAATTCGGTGCCGCCGTGGAGGAAGTCGACATCGTCGAGCCCGACGCGCGGGTGTACGCCGACACCGCGGGCGCGTCCTACGGTGCCGATGTCGCCGCCAACCGGGCGACCCTGACCGCGCAGCTGAGCCGGCCGGTCGAGTTCGTCGACGCGCTGCGGGCCATGCACGCCGACGGCTGCACGATCTTCGTCGAGTGCGGTCCGAAACAGGTGCTGACCTCGCTGGTCCGGCGCACCCTCGGCGAGTACGTGATCGCCTTCGCCACCGATTCCGGACCTATCGGCAACGGAGACGTGGCACTCAAGCGGGCGGCCGTCCGGCTGGCCGTCCTCGGTGTCGAGATGGCGGGCATCAACCGCTACGCCGCCCCCGCCACCGAGCCGACCAGCCCGGCGGCCGGCCGGATGACGGTGACCCTTTCAGCCCCTGAATACGTTCCGGCCGCCCGCCGCGCGGCCTACGCCGAAGCGTTGTCGGGCGACTACCGCGTCCAGCTCGCGGCCGATACGGCAGCACACTCCCACGCCGACCCTGAACCGGTGTCCGCACTCGTTGATTCACCCACCGCGTCCCCGCGTCGCGGCCCGACCCTGTCCGATCTGCCGGCGACTGTTCCCGCTTCGGTCGTGGCGGATTCGCACGCCGTGGTCGGCGCCCGGACCGGCGCGCCGTCGTACCCGATCTCCGAATCACCTGCCGTATCCGAACTTTCGCGCCGTCCCTCGGTGCCCCCGCTCGTGGAGGAACAGCTCGTGACCATCCCCGTCGACCCGCTCGATACCGCACTCGTCCAGCATCTGGACACGCACCGGCAGTACCTCGACGGCCAGCTCGACCTGGCCCGCGGGCTGGCGGGTGCGCTGAATACCGGCGCCATCGACGACCGCCTGCTGCGCGCCATCGAAGCCGTAAAGGATCACGGCGTCGCTATCAGCGAAAGCCACTCGCGGGCAAGCGAAGTGCTCGCCCAGCTGGCCGAGATTGAAGGGGGAGCCGCAGGCTCGCACTCGGTGACCAGTTACCGGACCACCCCGCACGCGGTGAACGCCCCCGCGCCTACTCAGGCCTTGACCGCTGCGTCCACTCAGGCCCCGGCGAACGGCCACCTGCCCGAGCCGGCCCCGCTGTCCAGCGGTACCGCCACCACGGACACCGTGCCCGGGGCGGTGACTCCCGCCGAAAGCGGCACCGCCTACCCGACAGGTCCGCGGGCCGGTCAGGGCGTCACCGGTGCGAGCAACACCGCACCGCAGGCAGCCGGAACAGCATCGGTGGCCCCGGGGGAACACGCGGCGACGCCATCGGCAACCGCGCAGACAGCCGCTCGCACAGCGGGTTCCGACGCTCAGCACCCCGCCGTCGGTCCTGAGCAGGGTGCGGGGGCGGAGGCGCTCGATGGCGAAGCGATCCGCGCGGCACTGCGGGAAGTTGTCGCGGACAAGACCGGCTATCCGGTCGAGATGGTCGATCCGGCAATGGATCTGGAAGCCGATCTCGGTGTCGATTCGATCAAGCGTGTGCAGGTGATCGGCGCGCTCCAGGAGCGGTTCCCGTCGCTGCCGAGCCTCGGCCCCGAGCAGCTCGGAACGTTACGCACCCTCGACCAGATCGCCGATCTGCTCGCCACCGACTCGCCGACCACGGCGACCGACACTTCCGCCGCGACGGGTGACCCGGCCGCGCCGACCGGTGGTTCGGCTGTGGCCACCGACGAGGTCGCCTCGTCCGACGCGGATCCCACACACTCCGCCGAGACCCTGCGGCAGGCGCTGCGGGAAGTGGTCGCCGACAAAACCGGGTACCCGGTCGAGATGGTCGATCCGGCAATGGATCTGGAGGCGGATCTCGGTGTCGATTCGATCAAGCGGGTCCAGGTGATCGGCGCCCTGCAGGAACGATTCCCGTCGCTGCCGAGTCTGGGCCCCGAGCAGTTGGGCACCTTGCGCACCCTCGACCAGATCGCCGATCTGCTCGCCGACGACGGCCCGACCGCGGCGGGCGCTGCGAGCGGTTCCGCCGCCCCGGCCGCCGCCTCGGACGCCGACGAGGTCGCCTCGGTGGACGCGGATCTCGCACCCACAGCCGAGACCCTGCGGCAGGTGCTGCGGGAAGTGGTTGCCGACAAAACCGGATACCCCGTCGAGATGGTCGATCCGGCAATGGATTTGGAGGCGGATCTCGGGGTCGATTCGATCAAGCGGGTGCAGGTGATCGGTGCATTACAGGAACGGTTCCCGACCCTGCCCAGTCTCGGGCCCGAGCAACTCGGCACGTTGCGCTCGCTGGATCAGATCGTGGCCGAGCTGGCCGGGGGTGATGTCCACCCAAAAGGTGAGGCCGCGGCCGAAACGTCGCGGCATGTCGTCGAACTCGTCGAGCTCGCCCCGGTCGACCTCGCGGTCGAGCTGTATCGGCCCGCGGGCCGGGCGCTGGTGGTGTGCCTGGACGAGTCCGCGGAAACCGACGTGGAGGCGATCGAGGAAGCGCTGCGCGCGCTCAGTTGGACGGTGCGGCGGGTCGAGCCGGGCGCCGACACCGGCGCCGCCGACCTGTGCGTGGTCGTCGCGGGTGTCGCCACGGAGTGGGCGCAGGCGGAGCGGATCCTGACCGACACGATCCTGGTCACCGGCCGCGTGGTGCCCGCCCTGCGCGGCGCGACCGGACGCGCCGGCTTCGTCACGGTCACCCGGCTCGACGGCCATCTGGGCCTGCGCGGGGACGCCGACCCGGTCCACGCCCTGCTCGGTGGGCTCGGCGGCGTCGTGAAAACCCTTGCCGCCGAAGAACCCACACTGTTCTGCCGCGCGCTCGACATCGCACCGGCGGCGACTCCGGCGCGGGTGGCGCAGATCGTGCTCGAGGAGCTGTGCGACGCCGCGATCGACACCATCGAGGTCGGGGTCGACGCCTCGGGCCTGCGCCGCACACCGGTGCCGAGCAGACACAAGCCCGCCGTCGTCGCCGAGACCGTCAGCACCGCAACGGGATTCGGGCCGACACTGCTCACCGAGGACGATCTGCTGCTGGTGACCGGCGGAGCCAGGGGAGTGACGGCCACCTGCGTCCTCGCGCTCGCCCGGCACAGTGCGGCGCGCTTCCTGTTGCTCGGCCGCACCACGCTCGGTGAGGAGCCCGCGTGGGCGACCGGTGTCCCCGACACCGACCTCAAGCCCGCCGCGGTGCGCGCGCTGGCGGGAACCGGTGTGCGGCCCAAGGACATCGAGCGGGCGTGCGGCGACCTCCGCGCCGTCCGCGAGATCCGCTCGACCCTGGCGACGCTCGGCGACCGCGCCGACTACCTCGCCGTCGACGCCACCGACGCGACGGCACTCGCCGAGGCCGTCGCGCCGTGGCGTGACCGGATCACCGGTGTCGTCCACGGCGCCGGGGTCCTGGCGGATTCGATGATCCCCGACAAGACCGTCGACTCGATCGCTCGCGTGTTGCGTCCGAAGCTCGGTGGTCTGGCCGCCGTCCTCGCCGCGGTGGGCGAGCCGAAGGACCTGGTTTTGTTCACCTCGGTGGCCGGTCTGTTCGGCAATGCGGGCCAAGCGGATTACGCCGCTGCCAACGAGGCACTGTGCCGGTTCGCGGTGAGCTGGCGGCGCAGGCACCCGGGGCACCGCGTCACCGCGATCGACTGGGGCGCCTGGGACGGCGGCATGGTTACCGCCGACCTGCGCGAGCACTTCCGGGCGCGAGGCATCCCGCTGCTGGCCCCGGCCGCGGGTGCGGCCGCCTTCACCACCCAGTTCACCGCGGACCGCCGGCCCGAGCCGATCCTGCTGGTCGGCGCCGCCACCGCCTTGTCGACCGGCGAACACGTGCCTGCCACGGTGCGGGCCCGTCGCGACACCGCGGGCTTGGTCGACGAACCCGTGATCGAGGCACACCGCATCGGTGACCACCTCGTGCTGCCCGCCACCTTCGGCCTCGGCGTGATGATCCATCTCGCGGAGCGAACCAGGCCGGGCCGCACCGTGGTCGGCGTCCGTGACTACCAGGTGCTCAAGGGACTCGTCTTCGATCATCCGGTCACCGCGCTGGAGATCGAGCTCGTCCCGCTCGACGACCTCGACGGCCGTACGGCGGTGCGCGCCACCGTCTTCGACGGCAAGCTCGCCCACTTCCGGGCGACCCTACTGCTGGCCGCGAACCCGGACGGCGGTGCCAGGCAAACGATTCCCGCCGGACCGGGCATCCCCGCAGACCGGATCTACCGGGACGCCATCCAGTTCCACGGTCCGGCGCTCCAGGGCCTGCGCGCGATCCGGGCCGAGAGTGACAGCGCGATCGTCCTGGACTGTCACCTGCCCACCGATCCCGTCGCCGTCGGCGCCTACGCGGGCCACCTGCACGACCCGGTCGCCGCCGACCTGATCCTGCAGGGCCCGCCCGTCCTCGGCCACCGGCTGCTCGGCACGGCCTGCCTGCCCCTGGGCGTCGGTCGCATCGACTACCACCACCCGCTCCCGACCGCCGAACCGTTCGTCCTGGTGGTCGACAACCCACGCGCGGGCAGGCTCGAAGCCCGCATCGACGCCACCGCACTGTCCACCGACGGCACAGTGCTGCAACGCTTCTCGGACGTCACCGTCCTCACGACGCCCGACCTGACGGACAAGTTCCAGACCTCGGTGAGGAAGTGGACCCGATGACAGCCCTCGACTTCGACGGCATCGCCTTCGACCCGACCGCGCGGGCGCGGAGTCGGGCGCTGGTCGGGCGGGTGG